>NZ_JBTBFV010000025.1:0-76439 GCF_054786995.1 Mycobacterium sp. ZZG | reverse complement strand
TCGGATTGCCACGCCCCAAACGGCGGGGCAATCCCGAATCTGTCGGCCTGCCTGTGACTTCACACACGCGCCGACGAGCGCTTGAGACGCCCCGCCCCATCAACCCACTAATTCAGCAGACTCCTAGGCCAGGCAACCTCGCCAGACCGTCTGCACCAAATGGGTGACAGCCTCGTCATCCAGCGGGGGCATACCGAGTACGAGCCGGTAATACGGCGGGGACACCAATGCGTCCACGGCCACCTCGACATCGATGTCGGCTGAGAGCTCGCCGCGGTCCACGGCCTCGCGCAGCGTCGTCGTCACCGCGGCCCGGCGCGGCGTGATCCACTGATCCAGCAGCGCCCGCTCGATCGCCGAGTCCGACGGTGACGCGGCGATCACGTTGCGCAGCAGCGGTCCTACCGCCGGGTCGGCCAACAGCGCGTTCAGCGCGCCGACGTGATGGATGACCGCCTGAACCGGCGTGCTGCCCGCAGGACGGGTGATGGATCCGCGCACCTGATCGAGCAGACCCTCCAGCACGATCGCCGCGGCCGACGGCCACCACCTGTATATCGTGGTGCGGCTGACCTCGGCGCGTCTGGCGATCGCGTCCATCGTCGCCGCCGCGGCGCCGCCTTCGAAAGCGAGTTGGGCGGCGGCGGCCAGAACCGCGGCGCGAACGGCTTCGCTGCGTGGGCGACCGCGGCGGTTCACAGGCCGGCTGTCCACCACTCGCTCACCCTATTGCGCGCGTCCACCTGAATCCCAACGCCGCCACAGCCAGAGTGAGTGCGGCCGCGAGCGCGCCGAAGCCGAACATCGCTGGATAGCTGAAGGTCCGCACCGCGAACACCAGCGCCGCCGGCACCCCGAAGCCCAGGTAAGTCAGCCCGTAGAACACCGCCGTCAGGCCCGCCAGGTCGTCCGGCCGGGCCATTCGCTGAACCTGCTGCAGTCCGGCCAGCAGACCCATGCCGTAGCCGGCTCCGAGCATGGCCGCGGCCGACAACGCCGACCACACCGTCAGCACGGTCGCGGCCCAGGCCGCCAATCCCATCCCCAGCGCGGTCAAGGTCAATGCGATCAGCACACCGGCGGCGCTCGCGGCATCGAGGCGCCGTGCCAGGTTCTGCACCCCGAACGCCACGCCGAGCGTGACCAGACACATCAGCGCGGAGAAAGCGATGGGCGCGGCCGCGACTCTGTCCGCCATCAGCGCAGGCAACACCGCGTAAGCCGATGCAGCGGCACCGAAGACCCAGGGGGCCAGCGGTGCGACCACGAACAGGAACCGCCGGTGCGCCA
This sequence comes from Mycobacterium sp. ZZG, assembly GCF_054786995.1. Taxonomy (NCBI): domain Bacteria; kingdom Bacillati; phylum Actinomycetota; class Actinomycetes; order Mycobacteriales; family Mycobacteriaceae; genus Mycobacterium; species Mycobacterium sp. ZZG. The sequence continues at coordinate 75,149 of NZ_JBTBFV010000025.1, read as the reverse complement.
CCGCCGGGACGGCGAGGTCGGTCCACCACCGACGACCGGAATCGCGTCGGGCCAGCGTCTCAGGCGCCGTGCTGAGCATGGCGGCCGCGGTCAGGGCCATCACCACGTTGATCACATAGGGAAGCATGGTGGGCGCCGGACCCCACTCGGCCAGAACGCCCGCGGTCACGGCACCGAGCGCGAAGCCCGCGGTCAGGCTCATGGCCGCGCGGCGGGCCCCGGCGTCGCCGTCCTCCCAGGGCGGGCTGGACAGCTCCTTGATCCAGCTGCCACCGACAGCCATCGCCAGCCCGAGCGCCAGCCCGCTGAACACCCGCCCGACACCGAGCAGCGGGGCCGAGTGCGCGCCGAGCGCAAGGATGGACGATCCCACGGCCGCGAGCACCGGCGCGGGCAGCATCAACGGGCGGCGGCCGAAGCGGTCGGACAGCGGGCCACCGATCAACAGCGCGGGAACGATGCCCAGCACGTAGGCGAACAGCAGAAGGTCGACGGTCAGCGCCGAGAAGCCGTCACCGGCCCGGTACATGACCAGCAGCGGGGTGAACTCGTTGCCGCCCCATGCGATCGCGAACGTGGCCGCGGCGACCACAAGCCACCGGCGCTTCGGCCGCGTTCGCGGTGCTACCGCTGAAGGGACCGGCGCGATCGAGGAAATACTGGACACTTTGTCCACTATATAGATGGCCCACAAGTGGGTATCCGGCGCCTTTGAGTGGTGTCGGCAACATTTTTCGCAGGTGAGGGGCCTTCGATTGCGCAATCTGAGGCCAAAACTGTAACGTGTTCTAGTTAGACGCCGAGATTTGGGAGGCCCCGAGGTGACTACCGATTCAGCTGCGGGAACCGCAGGGATTCGCGAGATCGACACCGGCACGCTGCCCGATCGGTATGCGCGCGGCTGGCACTGCCTGGGCCCGGTGAAAAACTTCACCGACGGCAAGCCGCACGGAATCGAGATCTTCGGAACGATGCTGGTGGTCTTCGCGGATTCGCAGGGCGAGCTCAACGTCCTCGACGGCTACTGCCGGCACATGGGCGGCAACCTCGCCCAGGGCACCATCAAAGGCGACGAGGTCGCCTGCCCGTTCCACGACTGGCGCTGGGGCGGCGATGGCAAATGCAAGCTCGTCCCCTACGCCAAACGCACCCCCCGACTGGCCCGCACCCGCTCGTGGCACACCGACGTTCGCGGCGGCCTGCTGTTCGTGTGGCACGACCATGAGGGCAACCCGCCGCAACCCGAGGTGCGCATCCCGGAGATCCCACAGTGGTCCAGCGGCGAGTGGACCGACTGGAAGTGGAACTCGATGCTGATCGAGGGCTCCAACTGCCGCGAGATCATCGACAACGTCACCGACATGGCGCACTTCTTCTACATCCACTTCGGATTGCCGACGTACTTCAAGAACGTCTTCGAGGGCCATATCGCCAGCCAGTACCTGCACAACGTCGGCCGCCCCGACGTCAACGACATGGGCACCGCCTACGGCGACGCCTCCCTCGACTCGGAGGCCAGCTACTTCGGGCCGTCGTTCATGATCAACTGGCTACACAACACCTATGGTGACTTCAAGGCCGAGTCCATCCTGATCAACTGCCACTACCCGGTCACCCAGGATTCGTTCCTGCTGCAGTGGGGCGTCATCGTCGAGAAGCCGAAGGGCCTGGACGACAAGACCACCGAGAAGCTGGCCGAGGCGTTCACCGACGGGGTCAGCAAGGGATTTCTCCAGGACGTCGAGATCTGGAAGCACAAGACCCGCATCGACAATCCGCTGCTGGTCGAAGAAGACGGCGCGGTGTACCAGATGCGCCGCTGGTACCAGCAGTTCTACGTCGACGTCGCCGACGTCACGCCGGAGATGACCGACCGGTTCGAGATGGAGGTCGACACCACGGCTGCGGTGCAGAAGTGGAACGTCGAGGTCGAGGAGAACCTGAAGGCCAGGGAAACCGAGAAGCAGACGACGTGAGGCCAGCGAGCGGAGCGGATCGCGCATGAACGAGCAACCGGATGTGGACCGCCTCGCCAGGTCGATGCTGCTGCTGCACGGGCACGACGACGAGGAGCACGAACACGGCCACACTCCGGGCGAGCGCGGGAACCGGCCCGGATCCTGGCGCAAGGCACCGGATTTCGCGTCGGATCCGGATCGCGCCGCGGCCGTGCGGGCCAGCAGCCAGGCCGACCGCGAACGATATCTGAACTCGGGCCTGGTGTCGGTGGACTGCCGGTTCTGTCATGTGGCGGTGAAGGTCAAGAAGCTCGGTCCCGCACACACTTCGGTGCAGTGGACAGGCGACGCCACGCGACGTTGCGCGCATTTCGCCGAGATTCGGCAAGCCGGCGGCGATCCCGCGCGCTCACCATCGTGCCCCCGGCTGGCCGACAGCATCAGACACGCGGTCGCTGAAGGCTGCTTGGAGGAGTACTCCAGCGCGCCGTCACCCGGTGACGGTTAGAGGTTCTCGAACCGCTCCTTGACCTGCTCGGCGGTCAGGCCGTAGTCGGCCAGCGCGTAGGTGTGTTTCGGCGCCCGCGGGCCCTGTTTGCTCTTCTCATCGGTCTTGACCATCGCCTGGCGCGCCTCGTCGGTGAATTCGATGCCGAAGCTGCGGTAAATGTCCTCGACCACACCGATCGGATCTTTGATCAACGCGAAGTAGTCCAAATCGTAGAACTGTGCCGGATCATGCTTAGCGCGTTCGGCGTTGAACAGCGCCAATCCCCGCGACCAGGTCTCCATCGAGTCCGCACCGATGACGTCGCCGACGAAGGTGTTCGACCAGCCCTCGGTGGTGTGCTGGGCCAGCGAGCACATCGACGCCATGATGGTTTCAGCCGGCCGGTGACACTGCACCACCAGTGCGTCGGGGTAGGTGGCGAACAGCGCGTCGAGGGCAAACAGATGGCTGGGGTTCTTGAGCACCCAGCGCTTGTCGCGGTCGTTGAGCCCGATCAATTGCAGATTGCGCCGGTGCCGTTGATAGGGCTTGGTCCAGTCCTGCCGCGCCAGCCACTGCGAATAGGTCGGCACGTGGGCCAGGGTTTCATAGGACACCGAGTGCAGCGACTGCCGCAGCAGCTGCCAGCACTCCTCGACTTCGTCGGCGGTCATGAAGTGCAGGCCGGTGTAGTCCGGGTTCTCCTCGTGCGCTTTGGTGAACTGCGCGTCTAGTTGCTGGAAAACCGGGTTCTGCGACCACGTCTCGCGGGGCGGACGCGGTTGGGGGAACTCTGCCAGCCACAGTTCCAGACCCTGGTGGCGCGGATCGGCGGCCAGAAGCCGGTGCACGGCCGTCGTGCCGGTACGCGGCAGCCCGGTGACGAAGATCGGCCGCTCGATGGCGACGTCGGCGTGCTCCGGATACTGTTTGAACGCCGCCTCCGAGACCAGCCGAGCGACCAGCGCGTTGCGCAGGAAGAACCGCTGCATCTTGCTGCCGAGCTCGGTGAGATCGGCATCCCGCTGATAGGACTCCAGCAGCACACCCAGCGCCTCACGGTAGTTGTCGTCGTCCGAACCGAAATCGTCGAGGCCGCAGGCCTTCACGGCCGAGGCGTGCAGGTCCTCGACGGTGCCGACATCTGTTCTCGGAGTGCTCGCGCTCGTCACGCCTTGAACTCCCCGCAGTTGACGTCCAGCGCCTGCCCGGTGATCCCGCTCGACAGGTCGCTGGCCATGAACAGGATCGCCGAGGCCACCTCGTCCTCGGTGGGCAACCGCTTGAGGTCCGACGCGGCCGCGGTGGCCTTGTAGATCTCCTCGACAGTGGTGCCGTATTTGCCGGCCTGGTGCGCGAAGTAGGACTCCAGTGTCCCGCCCCAGATGTAGCCGGGCAGCACCGAGTTGACCCGGATCCCCTGCTCCCCAAGCTCGGTGGCCAGCGTCTGCGACATCGCGAGCAGCGCCGACTTGGCCATCTTGTAGGCGCCGTACTTGGCCTGCGAGTGCCGCACCACCATCGAGTTGACGTTGACCACGGCGCCGTTCGCCTCAGCCAGCGCCGGGGTGAACGCCTGCACCATGCGCAGCGCGCCGAACACCGTCAGCTCGATCGCATCACGCATGTGTTCGAAGGTGGTGTTGGCGAACGGCTTCATCGACGGCACCCGGAATGCGTTGTTGATCAGCACGTCGACCTTGCCGTACGCCTTGAGTGACTCGTCGACCAGATGGGCGACCTGCGCCTCGTCGGTGATGTCGGTACCCACCGACAGCGCCCGCCGGCCCAGACCGGTGATCTGTGCGGCGATGTCGTCGAGCCGTTCCACGGTGCGTGCGGCCAGCACCAGGTCGGCGCCTTCCTCGGCGCACCGCCGGGCCAGCGTGGTCCCCAGCGCGGGTCCGACGCCGCTGATGACGACAACCTTGCCTTTCAGAAGCCCGAAGGCCATCTCAACCCACCATTCTCTCGCCGATCTGCCTCTGGCGCAGCGCGATCCGCGCCCGCCAGTCTTTCTCTGAGATCTTGTTCGATTCGTAGTACGGCAACGCCGCGGCGACGCCGTCGACCTCGACCAGCTCGACGGTCGGCCCGTCGGCGGGGGTCAGCTCACGGGACACCCGCTGCCAGCGGAACTGCAGGAAACCCTTGCGATGACCGAGGGTCTCCACCCAGTTGGTGACGCCGGGGTTCTGCTCGCAGACCACGATGCGGATCTTGCCGTCCGGATCCGCCTGCGCCTGAGTGCCGTTCAGCGACGTCTGGTGGTTGATGTAATCCAGCGAGATGTACCACAGGCTGCCGAGCTGGAAACCGAGGTACGGCGCGTCCGGGACCGGGATCGTGATGACGAGTGCCTGATCGGGGGCGAGGTCGAACTGCCCCGCCGACGAGTACTGGGTGGCAAGGCCGCCGGGCGTGAGCCTCGGCGCCACCATCGAATTCGGCGGGGTGTCGTTGTAGAACCACTGTGGGAACTGCAGCCACGTCTTGACACGCTGCACCAGCTGCTTGCCGGCGACCGCATAGCGCTTCTCGATGAGCTCACGAGTCAGCGGCGGCGGCGCGGTGCCCGCGGTGTCGGTCCGGGCGATCGCGAAGGTGCCACGCTGCGCGGACCAGTCGTTGTAGACCTCGCGGATCACCAGCTGCGACGGCACCTCTGGAGTGAACCGCCACTCGAAGGTGCCGTCGGCGGCGATGTCGAGCTTGCGGTCGTCGAAGGCCGTCTCGCTGTCGGGCACGACTTCGTCGGTGTACTCACCGCCGAGCAGCTGGAAGCTGACGTCGGTGGTGGTGCCGCGGCGGCCGGTGACGACGTACTCGTGGCCCGGTTGCACGCGCGTGCCGAAGTACAGAGTGTCGGGGTTGTCCAGGCCCATCTTGGTGAACGGCCCGGTCCCGCTGTGCAGGAACGGATGGTCTCGGTCGTAGTCGAAGGCGACATGCGTGCATGCGGCGACGCACCCCGCCAGGTATTGCAGGCCCTCCAACAGGTCGGCCTCGGATTCGATGAACGGGGCGTCGGCGACGAGCTTCTCGGCTTCGGCGATGGCATCGGCCAGTGGCTGCGTGAACACAATTCCGAAACTAGAACCTGTTCTACCGAGAGTCAATATATCGACCGCACCGTTCCAAATATGAACCATGAAGTACCGTTACATGCATGCCGCCAGCCGTTCCGGGACGCGCGTCGCCCCCCACCGACCGGGTGGTGCGCATCCTCGACTTTCTCGCCGGCCGTCCCCGGGAGCGATTTGGGGTGTCCGAGCTCGCCCGCCGGGTCGGTTTGACCAAGCCGACGTGCCTGGGCATCGTGACCTCCCTGACCGAAGCCGGTTATCTGGTCCGCGACCCTGCCGACAAGACCTACCGGCTGGGCCCGTCGCTGATCACCCTGGGACACCGGGCCCAGGAGTCGATGCGCGTGAGCCCCGCCGCCAGGGAGCAGTTGCGCGTACTGTCCTCGCGGTTCGGTGCGACGGCGGCGCTCTCGGCGATTGTGGACGACCGGATCACGCTGCTGGAACTCATCGCCCCCGCGGGCCACCGCCCCGGCGTCGAGGTCGGGCAGAGTTACCCGTTCGCGCCCCCGGTCGGCCTGATGTTCGTGCTGTGGGATGACGAAGCCGAGCGTGACTGGCTCAGCAGGCCACCCACGATTCCGCTGCGAACCGATACCGAGCGGCTCAGGCGGGTGGTCGCCGCGTGCCGCGCCGACGGCTATCTCGTGGAGCGGCAGACCCCGGGCGGACGACGTCTGTATTCGCTGATGGCCGGCATGCCGACCGAGTTGCCCGACGAGCTGCGGGCCCTACTCGGCGAGCTTGTCTCCGACATCGGCGAGCGGGTGTACCTGCGTGCCGAGAGCTCCGGTCGAGGACGGCACGAAATCAGCGTGATCTCCGCCCCGGTGTACGACCATTACCGGCGACAGGTGATGGTCGTCTCGCTGCACGTCGGAAAACCGTTGACCGACAACGAGATCACAGAGCGCGCGCGTGCCGTGGTGGCAGCCGCCGATGCTGTCACCGCACAGCTGGGCGGCGACGGGCCGAGCGGCCAAGACGGGCCGGCCGCGCTCAGCTGACGGCGGCCAGCGCGAACGGCAGTACGTCCGCGGCGCCGGCGCTGCGCACCGTACGAGCGGCCATGGTCATGGTCCAGCCGGTATCGGTCAGATCGTCGACCAGCAGCACCGTGTCCCCGTCCACCTGCGGAGGGTCGGCCCACGCGCCGTGAAGTGCTGCGACCCGGTATGCCGAGTTGGCTGCCGCCACCGGCCGGTGCAGCGGCGAGTACTGCAGGAGGCCAAGGTTTTTCAACCGGCCAACCTCGGCCAGGCGCGCCGCGAGCGACGAGATCAGTCGCGGGTGAGTCGCCGAGTCGAGCGCGAGCACCGCGGTGGGGCGCTGCTGCCAGTCCCACGCCTTCAGCACGCCGATGGCCGCACCCACCACATCCTCGGCGACCTCGCCATCGGGTTCGGCCAACAACTTTCGCAGCCGCGCCCCCCAGCCGAGGTCGGTGAGCCGGCCGATCACCCGGCCAGGTGACGCACCGTCGGAAATCCGGCCCGACAACTCGATGCCCAGCTTCCCGAGCCCTGTCGGCCACTGTTTGCGCGGGGCGATCTCCACCCCAGGCCGCATCAGACGTTCCCGGGTCGCTTCGGCCTCCGCCGCCCCGACGTCGGCGCGATACCGCGGACCGGCGCAGTTGTCGCATCGACCGCAGGGTTGCGGTCCCAGTTCCGGATCGTCGAGCTGGCTGCGCAGGAACGCCATCCGGCACCCGCGCGTGGTCTGGTAGTCGAGCATGGCCTGCTGCTCGCGTCTGCGCGCCTCGTCGAGCCGGCGGTAGCGGGCTTCGTCATAGACCCAGGGCTGCCCGGTGCCGATCCAGCCGCCCTTGACCCGCCGGACCGCCCCGTCGACGTCGAGCACTTTGAGCACCATCTCCAGCCGGGACCGGTTCAGATCCACCAGCGGCTCCAGCGCCGCCGTGGACTGGGCACGGTCCGGTTCCAGCACGTCGATCACCTTGCGCACCATGGCTTCTGAAGGAAACGCGACCGAGGCGAAGTACCGCCACACATCGGCGTCCTCACGTCCGGGCAGCAGGATCACCTCCGCGCTGTCCGTCGAACGCCCGGCGCGACCCACCTGCTGGTAGTAGGCGATCGGCGAGGATGGCGCGCCGAGGTGCACGACGAAACCGAGGTCCGGTTTGTCGAAGCCCATGCCCAGTGCCGACGTGGCGATCAACGCTTTGACCCGGTTGGCCAGCAGATCGGCTTCCAGCTGTTCACGTTCGGCCGCTTCGGTGGCGCCGGTATAGGCGGCCACCGTATGGCCCTGTTCGCGCAGCAGGGCCGCGACGTCGTGGGCCTGGGCAACCGTCAGCGTGTACACGATGCCCGATCCCGGTAACGAATCCATATGGGCGGCAAGCCATGCCGCGCGCTGGGCGGGACCGCCGGCCTGCACCACCGACAATCGCAGCGACTCACGGTCCAGCCCTCCGCGCAGCACCAGCGTGTCGTCCGCGACACCTGAGCCACCGACTCCCAATTGGGTGGCGACATCGGCGACGACCCGGTCGTTCGCGGTGGCCGTGGTGGCCAACACCGGGACGCCGGCGCCCAGTTCGGCGATCAGGGTCCGGATCCGCCGGTAGTCGGGCCGGAAGTCATGACCCCAGTCCGATACGCAGTGCGCTTCGTCGACCACCACCAACCCCGCATCGGCCGCCAGCGCGGGCAGCACCGCGTCGCGGAAGTCGGGGTTGTTCAAGCGTTCCGGACTCACGAGCAGAACGTCGAGCTCACCGGCCGACACCCGCTGGTGCACGGTGTCCCACTCGGTGACATTGCTGGAGTTGATGGTCGCCGCGCGCACACCTGCCCTACCGGCCGCGTCGACCTGGTTGCGCATCAGCGCGAGCAACGGTGACACGATCACCGTCGGTCCCCGTCCCTCGGCCCGCAACAGCTTGGCGGCGATGAAATACACGGCGGACTTGCCCCATCCGGTGCGTTGCACCACCAGCGCGCGACGGCGGTGCACCACCAGCGCCTCGATGGCCGTCCACTGATCGTCGCGCAGCCTGGCGTCAGGGCCGGCCAGTTGTTCGAGTAGCGCCTGGGCCTCGGTTCGCGTCGCCATCACCCCATCCTGCCGGGTGGGTACGACGAGGTGAGGTGACCGGGTCAGCTGCCCTCGGCGTCCGACGGCTCCATGAGCTGCGGCGCGTCAGCCTCGGTGCCGGTGCTGCTCCACACCGCCTGCGCCACCGGCGTCGCGGTCAGCTCGATGCCGCACTCCGTCCTCAGCGTGCTCACCGGCTGGCGGATGCTGCCTCGTCGGCCCAGGGTTGGGAGCAATCAGCGGGCCGGAGCCGGCTGCACGTGGCGATCGGTTGACCGCTCCCCTGTGCCTAGCCGGTCGTCCGACAGCCAAAACCCGCGGTCGGCCTCCAGGTCAGGTGGCGCTGGACTCCATCTCACGTTTGATCTCCAGCGCGATGTCGATCAACTGGTCCTCCTGGCCGCCGATCAGCTTGCGCTGCCCCGCACGGTGCAGCAGCTTGTGAGCCGGCACGCCGTAGCGTTCAGACTGGCGGATCGCATGCTTGAGGAAGCTGGAATACACCCCGGAGTAGCCCATGATCAGCGCGTTGCGGTCGAGCAGGCACTCCGCCGGCATCGCCGGCGCCACCACCTCTTCGGCGGCGTCGGCGATATCGAAGAAATCGATGCCGGTCTTGACGCCGATCTTGTCGAACACCCCGATGAGCGCCTCGACGGGCGCGTTGCCGGCTCCGGCACCGAACCGTCGGCACGATCCGTCGATCTGCTTGGCGCCGGCACGCACCGCCTCGATGCTGTTGGCGACCCCGAGCCCGAGGTTTTCGTGGCCGTGAAAACCGACCTGCGCGTCGTCACCCAGTTCGGCGACCAGCGCGGCGACCCGGTCCCGCACACCCTCCAGTACCAGCGCGCCGGCCGAATCAACCACGTAGACGCACTGGCAGCCGGCGTCGGCCATGATGCGGGCCTGTTTGGCCAGCTTCTCCGGTGGGATCGTGTGGCTCATCATCAGGAAACCCACGGTCTCCAGCCCGAGCTCACGCGCCAGACCGAAGTGCTGGATCGACACATCGGCTTCGGTGCAGTGGGTGGCGATGCGGCAGATCGAGCCGCCGTTGTTCTGGGCCTCCTTGATGTCCTCCTTGGTGCCCACGCCGGGCAGCATCAGGAAGGCGATCTTGGATTCGGTGGCCGTCTCGGCGGCCAGCTTGATCAGCTCCTGCTCCGGGGTCTTGGAGAACCCGTAGTTGAAGCTCGACCCGCCGAGGCCGTCACCGTGGGTCACCTCGATGACCGGAACCCCGGCCGCATCCAGCGCGGCGACGATGGCCTGCACCTCGTCTTTGGTGAACTGATGGCGCTTGTGATGCGAACCGTCGCGCAGCGACGTGTCCGTCATCCGGACGTCCCACATGGGGTTGAAGTAGATCTCCTCGGTGACACTCATGCCTGGCCTCCTGCCTGCACCGCCAGCGATTCCTTCGCGATTTCTTCGCCGACTTTCGTCGCTGCCGCGGTCATGATGTCCAGGTTTCCAGCGTAAGGCGGCAGGTAGTCTCCCGCACCCTCCACTTCGATGAACGTGGTCACGACGTGGTTGCCGCCGTTGACCACCGACGGCTCGTCGAACTGCGGCTCGTTGAGCAGCCGGTAGCCCGGCACATAGGTCTGCACCTCGGCGACGACATCCTTGATCGACTGGGTGATCGCGGCATGGTCCGCATCCTCGGGGATCGCGCAGAAGATGGTGTCGCGCATGATCATCGGCGGTTCGGCCGGGTTCAGGATGATGATCGCTTTACCGCGCTGCGCGCCGCCGATGTTCTGCACCCCGGCGCTGGTGGTCTTGGTGAACTCGTCGATGTTCGCGCGGGTGCCCGGACCGGCCGACGCCGACGACACCGACGCGACGATCTCGGCGTACGGCACTCCCACTACGCGGGACACCGCGTACACGATCGGGATGGTCGCCTGGCCGCCGCAGGTCACCATGTTCACGTTCGGCGCGTCCAGGTGCTCACGCAGATTCGCGGGCGGGATCACCCCCGGGCCCACCGCGGCAGGCGTCAGGTCGATCGCCCGGATGCCGGCCTCGGCGTAGCGCGGGGCCGCGTCGCGGTGTACGTAGGCGCTCGTCGCCTCGAACACCATGTCGGGCTTCTCCGACTGCGCCAGCAGCCAGTCCACTCCTTCGTGCGAGGTCTGCAACCCGAGCTTGCGCGCCCGTGCCAGGCCCTCACTCTCCGGATCGATACCGATCATCCAGCGCGGCTCAAGCCATTCCGAGCGCAACAACTTATACAGCAGATCGGTACTGATGTTTCCCGATCCGACGATCCCCACGGACAATTTGTCAGCCATTGATGGCTCCTATTCGAAATCCAGTCGTACTGAACCTAACCCGCTGAAGTCGGCGACGAAATGGCTGCCCGGAGGTGCATCTATCGCACGGGTGCACGAACCCGGAAGCACGATGTCACCGGCCTTGAGCCGGACGCCGAAACTCTCCACCTTGCGGGCCAGCCAGGCCACCGCGGTGACCGGATTCCCCAACACCGCATCACTGCGCCCCTCGGCCACCACCTTCCCGTTGTTGGTCAAAGTCGCCGTGATGCCCCTTATGTCCACGTCCTTCGGCGACACCCTGGCCTCGCCCAGCACCCAGCCGGCCGAACTCGCGTTGTCGGCGATGGTGTCGCACAGCTTGATCTGCCAGTTGGTGATCCGGGTGTCGATCAGCTCGATGGCGGGCGCGAACGCCGCCGTCGCGGCCAGCACGTCGTCCTCGGTGCAGCCGGCGCCGGGAAGGTCGTCGGACAGGATGAACCCGACCTCGACCTCGACCCGCGGATACAGATATCGACCGGAGCGGACTGGAACATCTTCGAAGACCTGCATCTCGTCGAGCAGGTGCCCGTAGTCGGGCTCGTCGACGTTCATCATTTTCTGCATGGCCTCCGACGACAGGCCCACTTTGTGCCCGATCACCCGGGCCCCCTCGGCCACCCGCTGGCGGATGTTGATCAGCTGGATCTTGTAGGCGTCCACCACGTCAATGTCGGGGTGACCGTCGGTCAGCGGGGCCATCGGTACGCGGCTGCGCTCGGCCTCGGCCAGGTCGGCGGCGAGCTTCGCGCGCACCTCGTCGGACAACATTTACGTGAAGTCCCTTCGTTTCGTCGACCGGCACAGTTGTTAGTCGGCCGGGCAATTCTATAACGTGTTCTACATGACGGAGCAGGAGTATGACGTCGTCGTGGTCGGCAGCGGAGCGGCCGGCATGGTCGCCGCCCTCACCGCGGCCCACCAGGGCCTCTCGACGATAGTCGTTGAGAAGGCCCCGCACTACGGTGGTTCCACTGCGCGGTCAGGTGGTGGGGTGTGGATCCCGAACAACGAGGTCCTCAGAAGCGCAGGGGTCAAAGACAGCCCAGCCGCTGCCTCCGAATACCTGCACTCGATCATCGGTGACGTGGTGCCGGCGGAGAAGATCGACACTTATCTTGAGCGCGGTCCCGAGATGCTGTCGTTCGTGCTCAAGCACTCTCCGCTGAAGCTGTGCTGGGTCCCCAACTACTCCGACTACTACCCGGAGACGCCCGGCGGCAAGGCCACGGGCCGCTCGGTGGAACCGAAGCCGTTCGACGCCAAGAAACTCGGTGAAGACCTGCCCGGGCTCGAACCGCCGTACGGCAAGGTGCCGATGAACATGGTGGTGATGCAGCAGGACTACGTCCGGCTCAACCAACTCAAGCGGCATCCCCGCGGCGTGTTGCGCAGCCTCAAGGTCGGCATCCGGTCGGTATGGGCGAACACCACGGGCAAGAACCTGGTGGGCATGGGCCGCGCGCTGATCGCCCCGCTGCGCATCGGCTTGCGTGACGCCGGGGTTCCGGTGCGGCTCAACACCGCGATGACCGACCTCTACGTCCAGGACGGCGCGGTTCAGGGGATCTACGTACGCGACACCACCGCTGCGGAAAGCGCTGAGCCGCAACTGATCCGCGCGCGCCGAGGAGTGATCCTGGGCAGCGGCGGATTCGAGCACAACGAGCAGATGCGGGTGAAGTACCAGCGCGCACCGATCACCACGGAGTGGACTGTCGGGGCCAAGGCCAACACCGGCGATGGGATCGTCGCCGCCGAGAAGCTGGGTGCGGCGCTCGACGTGATGGAGGACGCCTGGTGGGGGCCGACGGTGCCGCTGGTGGATTCGCCGTGGTTCGCGCTGTCGGAGCGCAACTCCCCCGGCTCGATCATCGTGAACATGGCAGGCAAACGCTTCATGAACGAGTCGATGCCGTATGTCGAGGCGTGCCACCACATGTACGGCGGCCAGTACGGTCAGGGCCCCGGACCGGGCGAGAACATCCCGGCCTGGCTGGTGTTCGACCAGCGCTACCGCGACCGCTACATCTTCGCCGGACTGCAACCGGGACAACGCATTCCGAAGAAGTGGCTGGAGTCCGGCGTCATCGTCAAGGCCGACACCCTCGACGAACTGGCCGCCAAGACGGGTCTGCCGGTCGACGCTTTCAAGGCCACCGTCGAGCGCTTCAACGGGTTCGCCCGCTCCGGGGTGGACGAGGACTTCAAGCGCGGTGAGAGCGCCTACGACCGCTATTACGGCGACCCGACCAACAAGCCCAACCCGAACCTCGGTGAGATCAACCAGGGTCCGTTCTATGCGGCGAAGATGGTGCCGGGGGACCTCGGCACCAAGGGCGGCATCGTCACCGACACCCGGGGCCGCGCGCTGCGCGACGACGGGACGGTCATCGAAGGGCTCTATGCTGCGGGCAATGTCAGCGCCCCGGTGATGGGACACACCTACCCCGGCCCCGGCGGCACCATCGGACCGGCGATGACGTTCGGTTACCTGGCGGCGCTGGACATCGCCGGGGCAGCCCCGGCCGCATCGAAGTAAAGGAAGGACACAAGGCGTGCCCATCAATCTCGACGAGGCCATCGGCGCCGAACTGGACCCGGTCGAATTCTCGTGGACCAGTAGCGATATCCAGCTCTACCACCTCGGTCTCGGCGCCGGCACGGATCCGATGGACAAGGCGGAGCTGCGCTACCTCCTCGACGACACCCCGCAGGTGCTCCCGACGTTCGGCAACGTCGCGCAGAGCTTCCACTTGACCGAACCGCCCGCGGTGAAGTTCCCCGGCATCGACATCGAGCTGAGCAAGGTGTTGCACGCCAGCGAGGCCGTCACGGTGCCAGGACCCATCCCGGCGTCGGGCACGGGTATCGCGGTCACCCGGTTCACCGAGATCTGGGACAAGGGCAAGGCCGCCGTCATCTGGTCGGAGACCACGGTCAACGATCCCGACGGAACGCTGCTGTGGACCCAGAAGCGGTCCATCTTCGCCCGCGGTGAGGGCGGTTTCGGCGGTGACCGCGGACCATCCACCTCGACCACTGCTCCCGAGCGCGCGCCCGATCTCGAGCTCACCGTCCCGACGTCACCGCAGCAGGCGCTGCTGTACCGCATGTGCGGCGACCGCAACCCGCTGCACTCCGATCCGGACTTCGCTGCGGCAGCGGGCTTTCCGCGTCCAATCCTGCACGGACTGTGCACCTACGGCATGACTTGCAAGGCGCTCGTCGACAACCTGTTGGGCGGCGACGTCTCAGGGCTGAAGTCCTACGGCGCCCGGATGGCGGGCGTGGTGTTTCCCGGCGAGACGCTGCGGGTGAGCGTCTGGAAGGACTCCGCAGACACTCGGGGCGCCTACACCGCCGTGGTCACCGCACCCGAGCGCGACAACGCGGTGGCGCTGGCCGGCGTCGAGTTCGTCCCGGCCTGACGCCATCTACTGGCACAGCTCGGTGCCGTCTACTCGCAGAGCTCGGTGATCCTCGTGGACGCTGCCTGCGCATCGTTCATCCGCGTGGTCTGCGTGGGATCATTACCCGGCGCGCCCGCGAGCTGGCTCATCCCGATGTACTCCAGGTTGGTGGCGAAGGTGCGCACCTCGCCGGCGAGATCGGACGGCACGTCACCGTCGAGCCGGGACAGCAGGAACTGCCCGCCGCCCAGCGTGGCCAGCCGCGCGTTGGCCGCGACTGCCTGCACAGCGACGGGGTCGTCGCCGAGATTGGCGTTGGTCTGCAGCGACACCGCGTTACGCACCAGGTCGAACGCGGCACACACCCGCGCCTTGGGATCGGTGGGCTGGTCGGCGGGGGCCGAGGACGTCTCGCTCGACGGGGAACTCACCAGCGTCCATACTGCGACGGCCAGCGCCGCGACGGCGATCACCAGGGCGGCGATGACGAGCTGATTGGTGCGGCTGGACGGGTTTCCGAACTCGGGCATCGGGCGATCATAGCCCGGCACCAAAGCCACCCTTCGGCAATGACTTTCAACGGACCTTCGGCGTCGCTTTCCTCGCCTGATCCGCCGGCGGCAGAGCGTGCCTTCAAGCTGGATCAGGCGTCGGCGGCGCCGGCATCGCCTCCTGGATCGGGGCTTCCGTTGGCCCCGTCGCTTCCCCCCGAGGTCCCTGACCCGCCGGTGCCACCAGTGGCGGTGCCACCGTCGGAGGCTGTGGCGTCGCCGCCGTCGCCGCCGTCGCCCCCGCTACCGCCGAGCACTCCACGGGCACCACCGTTGCCGCCGTTACCGCCGATGGCCTCCTCGTCACCGGTCGCGTCGCCACCGTCGCCGCCGTCACCACCGTCGCCGGTGAAGGTGCCACGGCCGCCGTCGCCGCCTCCTCCACCCGTCGCTGTGCCGTTGTCTGAGGTGGCGTCACCGCCGGCACCACCGTCGCCGGCGTCCCCGGTCGAGGTGTTGCCACCAACACCGCCGGCACCGCCGGTGGCCGAGCCGTCCGTATTGAACGCCGCGCCGCCTTGGCCGCCGGTACCTGCGACCCCGCCGCTGGAGAATCCGCCGGCACCACCGGCACCGCCGACTGCGGACGAGCTTGCCGCACCACCCGTGGCGTCACCACCCTCGCCGCCGGCACCGGCTTGGACTCCCGCGCCGCCGGCACCACCGGCACCGCCGGTCCCCGTGCCGAACTCGGAATAGGCCCATCCGCCGTAGCCTCCGGTCCCGCCGCTGCCACTCCAGGAGCCACCGGCGCCACCCGCCCCTCCAGACCCGCCGGTGGCGCTGGTCAGTTCGTTGACTCCGTCCTCCGGCGTCGGGTCGTCCAGGTCGTTGTTGTTGAACGTGCCACCGCCGTTGCCACCGTTGCCACCGTTGCCGAACAGCAGGCCACCGCGACCGCCGTTGCCGCCGTTGAACGGACCTGAAACGAGGGTGCCGTCCGCCGCATATATGGCATCACCGGCGTTGCCGCCGGCGCCGCCGTCGCCGAAAAGGAAACCGCCGCGGCCGCCTGCCCCGCCAGCGCTGGCTGCGTACAGGACCTCCTGGGTCTCCTCATCGATGACCTCCAAGCCGTCACCGCCGCGGCCGCCGTTGCCGCCCCAGAATCCGGCATTACCGCCCTTGCCACCGTGCAGACCATTGCCGCCGTTGCCCCAGAGCAGACCGCCGTTACCTCCGTTGCACGCGGCCCCTTCGCAGCCTTCGACCGCGTTGACGCCGTTGCCGATCAACCATCCGCCATAGCCGAACATCGGCCGCCACACCGGATTGGCACTCACCTGCCCAAGCACCTGAAGCTCGTCCTTCTTACGGTCGCTGCCTCCGTTGAGCGACAGGAACAGACCGTCATCGAGCAGGAGTTCCTCGTTTGACACCAACTGCACGTTTATGGCGCTTGGCGTCGGTGCTTGCTCGCTGGTCACCATCAGTGCACCACCGCCCGCGAGGGCCGCCCCGGCGATTCCCGCCGTGATGAATGATGTGACCGGCAGAGCGTGCGCACGCTTCATTGCGTGATTGGCCATAAGTCCCCCTTGTGAGTGTTTTGCGATATTGATCCACCTCATGCGTCCCCCGATGAGCGGCGCACATCAACCCCCGAATGGCAAGGCGCAACCGGACTGTACGACTTTGCTGAAAGCAGCGTCAATAGGTAATCGGATCCAGTTCTTCGGTACGAAATTACCCATTTGAATCCAACATAATCTGCTCGCAGAGCTCACCGGGAAAGCATTGCCGATATTCGCTGCTCGGCTTAGCGAGGCGACTTTGGTAGTGGTTTCCTTCGCAAAATACTTAGCGGACAATACGTTTGACGACGGAAAGAAACTGGCGAGCCGCCACAGAGCGTTCCGGCTTCCCAGGAATACCGAACCGTCCTGGTCGTCACCGACCGGGCCTTCAACCTCATGACGGTGATCGGTGACGGCTACCACGCAGAATTTGCTGCACTATTCAAATAGTGACTCTGACACGGACCGGACATCGGTCACCCTGCGCCTCTGGCCCGTCGGCATGAAGGCCAGAACCGCGATGTCGCGCCTGAAACCAGCATGGCATCTGCACAGTCACCGCGGCGATGCCCGGTAACGGCTGCGGGCGTCGACTCCGAAGAGTCGACGCCCGCAGGTCTCGTGTGGGACGGGTCAGTCGTCGCCGTCAGTCGCCGAACCGTTGGCGCCGTCGTCGCCGCCGAAGGCGCCTTCGCCGCCGGTGCCGCCTGTTGCGCCGCCGTCGTCGTCGGACACGGCGTCCCCGCCGTCACCGCCGTCACCGCCATCGCCACCAAAGCCGCCGCCGCCGCCCGCGCCGCCGTTCCCGCCGGTGGCCTTCTCATCGCCGTCGGCGTCGCCACCGTCGCCGCCGGTACCGCCGCCGCTGCCCGTCAGGTCGACCGAACCACCGTCGCCGCCCCGGCCGCCGGTCGCGTTGCCGCCCTCACTGACGGCGGTGCCACCGTCGCCGCCGTCGCCGCCGGTGCCCAGCCGGACACCGCCGCCCGAGCCGCCGTTGCCGCCCACGGCGTTCGCGGCGTCGCCGGTGGCATTGCCGCCGTTGCCGCCATTGCCACCCTCGCCGGTGCCGCTCGTGCCTCCGGAACCACCGTTACCGCCACGGGCGGTCTTGCCCGACGCATCGGCTTCGGCGTCGCCTCCGTTGCCGCCGTCGCCTCCGGTGCCGCCCGCATTCGAGTGGGCCACGCCTCCGCGCCCGCCGCTGCCACCGGTGGCGTTGCCGTTCTCCGAACTGGCCGCACCGCCGTCGCCGCCGTGACCGCCGTGTCCGTTGAGCACACCCGCGGCACCGCCGGCCCCCCCTGCGCCGCCTGCGGCGTTGTTCTTGGCCGACTCGTCGACGTTGGGGGTCGACGAGTCATTCGGGATGTTCAGGTTGTTGGAGTCCGACCCGCCGCTACCGCCGTTGCCCCCATTGCCGAGCAGGTAGCCGCTGTCACCGCCCTTGCCGCCGGCCAACGCGCCGTTCTTCTTCTCGTTGCCGGCGTAGACCGCGTCGCCGCCCTTGCCGCCGTTGCCGCCGTTGCCACGGACCCAGCCGCCCTTGCCGCCGGCACCGCCGGCCGTTGCGGCGCGCACGATGTTGCCGTTCGCATCGAGAACGGCATCGCCGTCGCCGCCGTTGCCGCCGTTACCGAACCAGAAGCCGCCGTTGCCACCCGTGCCGCCGTGGGCGCCGTTGCCGCCGTTGCCCCACAGGATGCCGCCGTTTCCGCCGTTGCAGGCATCGCCCTGGCAGTCGTCGGCCGCGTTCAGGCCGTTGCCGATCAGCCACCCGCCGTCACCGATCATCGGGCGCAAGGCCGGGTTCGCGCTGAGCAGCGCCGCATCCGACGGTGCGCTCTCGCGACGGTCGCTGCCGCCGTTGAGGGAGAGCCAGTAGATCTCTTCCTCGTCGGCGACGAGCTGCACCTCGATCGGGGCGCGAACCGCGGCCTCGCTGTCCGCCAGCAGCAGTGTGCCGACCCCGGCCAGCGCTGCGCCGGTCACCCCGGCCGTCAGGCCGGCGGTGAGATAGGTACGGATCGCCAGCGAGCGGTTGCTTTTCTTGGCATGCCTTGCCATGGGTTAACCCCCTGTCTAGTTACGTCGAATCCCGCCACCAAGCCCCGCTTTGGCAACGACTAGACAGTCTTACCAGAGCAAGCCGGGTAAATCTGAGTTTTGCTGTAGCAGACCGCAGGGTTCGCCCGCACGACGCTTCCCGTCCACTGTCACGATCCGGCGCCGGCGCATGCGCGTCGGGACCACACGCAGGTCGGCGACGCAGATCTGAACTGACGTGCCGAGCCCGGCCGCGCGGATGGCGTAGGTGATCTGCGCAAACGCCGAGCGACACCCGGCGGTGCCATATCCTTGCACTTACAACCGCGAATCGACACTTCGGCTATTTACTCGGCTACACATCCAGAGGCCGCCCAGTCCGGCACGCTCGCAACCCGCAACAGGCGGTTTGCTGACCTGTTGAAAAATGCTCCGGCCAGCTATTGCCAAGCTCAAGTACCAAGACCAGTGGAGAAAACTGCAGCCGGTCTGCCCAGTGCTGTGCGCCGGCGCCGCCCCCTGCCGAGTTCCGCTCCAAGTTCCGCTTCAGAGGTCGCATACGGCGTCCCGTCACGAGCCGTCCGGCGCTTCGGGATCATGCTGCGAGAAACTGCCCGCGGGTCCGGATCCTCGCCCCGCCGTCACGTCGGTGCCGCAAACCTCACGGTGTTCACCAGCCGTGCTCCGATAGTCGTGCTGTCCAGGATCAGCCACCCTCCACGATTTCGCGGAGCTGGAGCCGGCAAAGGCGGCGGGGCCGTTCAGGTCCGTCGTAATCTCCTCTGGAGCAGGCTCCGACTGACGTCCCGACCTGCGCCGATCCCGGTGGCACGCGTCTGCACAATGTCATGACCTGCTACTTTGCCCACGGGGAACCACCTCGCTGCTCGATCAACGAACACAGGAGGAATCGCGTGAAATTCAAGCCCGCTCTGGCCGCCGTCGCCGCCGCCGCTGCCGCCACCGCAGCTGTCGCCGGCGCTGCGGTCGCATCGGCCGACGCCGAGAACGAGGCCAAGTATCTCGGCCAGCCCGGCGAACTGGTCAACGGGAGCATTGTCCAGCACTGGACGGTCACCGACCTGAAGCCCAGCTCGGACGTCATTCCGTACCAGCCGGTCGGAACCCTGTGGGAGGCCACGGCGACCGACGAGGCGATCTCGGGCTCGGCCACCCCGATCGTGTCGAACTTCAACGCCCGCGCCGAAAACGGCGACACCTACCGTGTCCTGTTCGGTGTGCCCACTGAACAGGGGGTCAACCCGTCGACCCTGGCCCAGGGCGACAAGACCACCGGCAAGATCTACTTCGACGTCACCGGCGCGGAGCCGGACAGCGTGTTCTACAGCGACGGCGGTCCGAACGTCGTGCTGTGGCTGGAGGCGCCGCCCGCGCCGGCCACGGGCTCGGCCGGCGCGTCGTCCTACGGCAGCGGAACGTCGCCGTCGTCGACCGGCTCTGCCGAGACCGCGACGCCGTCGCCTGCCGCTGAGCCGGCCGCGGACACCGCAACCCCGGCAGAGCCCGCGCCCGCGGTCGCGCCCGCGGGAAGCTCCGGCACCCCCCTGCCTGAAGGCAGCTCCGGCACGCCGCTCCCTGAAGGCAGCTCGGGCACCCCGCTGCCGGCCGGCTCGGTCCCGGCAGAGCCCGAACCGGCCGCGGTGCCGGCTGCGGTCGCGCCGACGCCGCATGGCAGTTCCGGCACGCCGCTGCCCGAGGGCGCACAGCCCGCGACCGTCCCGGGTGCACCCGCGACGACCGTGGTCCCGGCACCGCCGGCCTGACCTCCGGCGAGTTCACGATGCCGTGCCGCCTGCGATCGCAGGCGGCACGGTTCATCTCACGAGTGCGACGTCCACCAGGTGTAGAGCTGGACCATGTTCGGTCCCTGCGGCCCGGACTGCACCTCGC
This sequence comes from Mycobacterium sp. ZZG, assembly GCF_054786995.1. Taxonomy (NCBI): domain Bacteria; kingdom Bacillati; phylum Actinomycetota; class Actinomycetes; order Mycobacteriales; family Mycobacteriaceae; genus Mycobacterium; species Mycobacterium sp. ZZG. The sequence continues at coordinate 54,784 of NZ_JBTBFV010000025.1, read as the reverse complement.
TGACCATCAAATCGGCGTCGGTGGTCCACGCCACGGTCGGCTTGCTCTGCTGGAACCCGCACACCAGGGTGCCGGCGGTCCGGTCGGGCGTGGCGTTGCGCCGCCAGGGTCCCGGCGACTGGATGTTGCCGGGACAGTTGACCACTGCCGAGGTGCTGACCACACCGTCGAACAGATCCTTGACCGCCTCGTCGTCCCGAGCCAGCGTGTAGAGCGCGGACAGCGGCCCGCCCGTATCGTCGTTCTTGGTGCAGCTGAGCTGCGCGAGCGCACCTTTGGCGGGCACCACCGACTCGCACGCGTCCGGGGCATACCCGACCGGGAGCATCTCCCGCAGTCGCGCCTCCGCCCGCTCCTGGGTCTCGGCCTGGGTGGTGGTCGTCGTCTCGCCGGCACTGTCCCCGGCGCCGGAGGACGGCCAGAACGTCCATGCGAGCAAACCGAGACCGACGACAGCCACTGCGGCGCCGGCGACCAGGACCACCGGGCGGCGATCGCGCTGCACCGGACGGGGATTCACCGCTACTGGCGAACCATGGTGGCCGTCCCTCACTTCCGCCGGCCGGTTGCGCAAACTATCGACATGCAGCGGCCCGGTGTCCTCGTCATCGGATTCCGGCTCGTGGGGACTCATCTGGCCTAGGGTAGTTCAACTGCGACGACCACAACGGAGGACGTTCTGGTCGTGTCACCGCCGTTGCTGCGCGAAAAGCAAACCGTGAATACACGGCGTGGTTTGGCAAAGCTTGACAGAATCGGTGACCGTTACGAGTGACGTCTGGGGGGACACGGCACGGGGGGACGCTGATGTGTGGCATCTGCGGTATCTGGACTCAACACGGTCAGGCACCGGGTTCCGGTCGACTCGATCGCATGCTGGAGTCCATCGTCCACCGCGGCCCCGACGGTGCGGGCCGACTCGAACGACCGGGGCTCGCCCTCGGAATGCGCCGCTTGGCGATCATCGACCTCGCGGGGGGTGATCAGCCGATCTTCAACGAGGACGGTTCGGTGGCCGTCGTCTTCAACGGTGAGATCTACAACTTCCGCGAACTGCGCGCCGAACTCGAACGATACGGCCACCGGTTCACCACTCGTTGTGACACCGAGGTTCTCGTCCACGGTTACGAACAATGGGGTGACGAGGTGCTCCACCACCTCGCCGGCATGTTCGCGATGGCGCTCTGGGACCAGAACCGCCGCCGCCTGCTCGTCGCTCGCGATCGATTCGGCAAGAAGCCGCTGTACTACTCCCGCAACGGCACCGAGGTTCTGTTCGGATCCGAGATCAAAGCGCTTCTCGCTGCGGGGGTGTCCGCCGATGTCGACGACGCCGCGCTCCAGGACTATCTGGCGTTGCGTTACGTCCCCAGCCCGCGAACTCTCTTCCGAGCGATCCGTCAACTCCCGCCAGGTCACAAGATGGTTCTCGACGCCGACGGTGTTGCGATCGACCGGTGGTGGCGTCTGCGCTTCGACGGAAGGCACCAGACCACGCTGACAGAGGCCGCGGACGCCGCCGAAAACCTCATTCGGGCCGCGGTGAGCAGGCGCCTCGTCAGCGATGTGCCACTGGGGTGTTTTCTGTCGGGAGGCCTGGACTCGAGCGTCGTGCTGTCGTTCATGGCGGAGCTGTCGGACGAGCCGGTGCGCACCTTTTCCATCGGCTTCGACGAGGGGTGGGCCAGTGACGAGCTGGCGGCTGCCCGCTCGACCGCGCAAGCTTTCGGCACCCACCACCACGAGACCCGTTTGGGCCCTTCCGAGTTCCTCGAACTGATGCCCACCGCCGTCTGGCATCGTGACGAGCCGTTGGCCGAGCCCTCAGAGATCCCGCTGCTCGCACTGTCCCAGATGGCGCACACGCGCGTAACGGTGGTGCTCTCGGGGGAAGGAGGCGACGAGTTGTTCGGCGGCTACCCGAAGTACCGGGTGGACGGGCTTCTGGACCGTGCCGGCCGTCCCGCCCGAGCCGTCCTGGGAGAACGCGTGATACACAAGCTGGCCGACTGGCACCGGCTACCTCGGCGGGCGCGCATGGCCGTCACCGCCCTGGCCACCGCCGCACCAGGCGAACGCTGGCCGGCGTGGTTCGGCGCCGACCGGCTCGCCGGACTGTCGCCTGACGCCCTGCGGCCACTGGAATCGCTGCTGTCCGGCATTGACACCGGCCTGGACCCCCTTGATCGGATGCTCGCGCTGGATGTCGAAAGCTATCTCGTGGACAATCTTTTGGTACGTGGCGACAAGATGACGATGGCAGCATCCATCGAAGGACGGATGCCACTGCTTGACCACGAACTGGCCGAGTTCGCAGCCCGGCTGCCGGCGCACCTCAAGGCCTCCCCGCGCCATACGAAAATAGTGATGCGCGAGGTGGCCCGGCGCCGACTTCCTGCAGAAGTGTTGTCACGCAAGAAGATCGGCTTTGCAGTTCCGGTAGGCCCCTGGTTTCGGGGCGGCCTGGGCGCCGCACTGGAACGGTTGACAGCAGGCACGCAGGCACGGCCCTACCCGCTGGTGGATCCGGAACGTGTACGCCGTGCGCTCGCGCTTCACAGGTCCGGCCGATATGATTTCGGCAAGGAGTTGTGGAGCGTCCTGACGCTAGAGGTGTGGGCAAGGATCTTCCTCGACGGGAACGACCCGGCGAGCCTTGCCCTACAGTGCTGAATCACGTTGTACGGTCAGAGCGCACCTTCCTCACCGGCAGCACGAAACCCTGTGTGATACACGATGCCGGTGGGCTGCGCTCCCTCCCGGTAATAGCCCTCCTTGTAGTAGCAGGTGGTTGTGCCGGGGACGAGTGTGCTGAGAAAATACGTGTCGGACCCGTCGAAGAACGTTTGCCGAGCACCGTTGAGCCACAACCTGATCCAGCCTCGGGATGGATCAGTGGACCAGTTCACCTGCATCTTCACGTCGTGCCAGGTTCCCACATTCAACGGCGTCTCGAAGACGGTGTGGCTGCCTTGGTAGACGCCGGGCCGGCTCTGCTCTTCGACATCCAATGACCAGTAGCCGTTCCGGGTTCCGACGCTCCATTCGAATCCGGCACTGCCTCTGCTGGAGTTCGGGTGCCACCCATTGGTGACACCCCACCCCAGGTCAGCGTGATTCTTCGGGAAACTCGGATCGAACATGGTGGAGAACGCATACCAGCGCACCTGCCCTTCCCGGCCGCCGGTATCGCTTGCGCTGGAACCTACATCGGAGCGTTCACCAGCAGCGAAGCCGGACCAGTCACCAGATCGGACCTCGAAACGAGCGGCTTTGCCCTTCACCGGATCGTTCACGACCGTGGCCGGATAGGACGGCACATATCTGGCGCCCGGGCCGTTGTAATCCCGGTTCTGCACACTCGGCCACTGACTGAAATCGCCCGTCGAGTAGTCGCCGACGAACATCGGCTGCGCTTTCCCGTGGGGCAGAGCGATCCCGCTGACGCAGCCGGCGGCCATGGCGACGGCGATGACGGCCATCAGCGTAAGCGTGTTCCGCAGATAAGACATGGCGACTCCTTCGCAGCTCTTTCGATGGCCGAATATGCGGCCCTGGTCATTCACTGGTTATTCACTCGGAATCCTCACCACGGTGCCGGAATTGATGCACCGTCGACGACAACTCACGCCATGCGGCCGGCGCGAACAATGCAAGACCGATCCCGTAGAGCGCGAGATAGCCCACTGCCTCCGCGACCAGCACCGCCGAGCCCAGCACGAGACCGCGGTGATCCGAATGAATCAGCGTCAGCTCCAACACCTTGACCGCCGTGGCGGGAATCACCGCGATCAGGATCGGCGGCATCAGGCGGTGTGCGAGCTCGCCGAAGGACACCGCGGCAAGAGGCCGCGCGAGAAGCAGGCTGAGCATGCCGGCGGTCAACGACGACGCCGACAGAGCGAGCCCGACCCCCGTCAGTCCCAGCGGAAGCAGCGCGAACAACAGACCGATACCCAGCACGGAGCTCACGATTGTCACCCAGTGCAAGCGGCGAGTTCGGCCGATCCCCTTGATCGACTCCATGCCGACCGCCATCAACGCCACTCCCGGTCCGACCCCGGCCAACGCGACCAGCATCACACCGGCTCCGCGCCACGTCTCGCCGAGCAGCACCGTGACCAACGGCTCACCGGCAGCGACGATAAAGAAGGCGACCGGGATGATAAGGCACCAGAGCACCTGCAGGGCGCGCAGGAACGCGGATCGAAATCGCTCGACGTCACCGGCCAGCCGGGAGAACGCCGGGAACAGCACGTAGGACCCGACATCGATCACCGCGATTTCCGGCAACGACCCGAGTCGGCGACCGTATCGGTAGTAGCCCAGCGCGGCGGCATTCAACGCCGCACCGACGACAGCGGTTTCGACAAGGGTGCGGGCTTGGTTGATCACATTCCAAACCACCAGTGGCAGAGAGAATCCTGCCAGTTCACGCCATAGCGCAATCGACGGTCGCCCGCGCATACCCGGTCGCCACCCTGCGAGGGTCCAGCTCGCGATTAGCCATGCCACGACTGAACCGTACGAGCCGATGACCAGACCCCACACACCGAAACCGTTGGCGCACAGAATTACCGAGGTAACGGCGAAGGTCACCACGGTGACCGGCTGTACGACGTAGCGTTCCCGGAAATCGAAGCGCCGCTGCATCAGCGCGTCGGGCACGTAGGTCAACGCATGTAAGACAATCGTTCCGGACGACACCGCCGCGATCAGCCCCACGATGTCGCTGCCGAAGATCCGCGCCATCAGCGGGGCGCTCGCCAGGGCGAGCACCGCCCATCCGACACCGGCGAGCAGTGTCGACCAGAAGACCGTTGCGGTGGCGTCATCGAGCCGGTCCTGACGTTGCACCAGCGCGTTCGCCATCCCCCCTTCGGCGATGGTGACCAGAAATCCGGACAGCACGGTGCCGGCGGCGAAATAGCCGACCTCGGCTGGGGAAAGCAGCCGGGCCAGCACCAGCGTCTGGGCCAATGACACCAGTTGGGTGAAGACCAGCATGCCCGACGCGATGGCTGCGCCGCGCCGCAACGTGCCCGACAGCGAACCCGGCGTTCCCGCTTCGGTGTCTACGACGTCCGGACCGGACTGGCTAGTCATGAGGGGCGCTCATGGTGAGGCTTCCAACATCACGGTGCCGGGGCGGCGAGGGGCGTTCCGGTCGCCTTTGGGGTGGCGATCGAACAAGGCCCGCCACGGTGCCGCCGCGACGCTCCATCGGTAGCGTGCATGCAATAACGCGTTCGCGTTCGCCCGTAGTCGCATTCGCCGCGCCGGACCGTCGAGCAGGTCGAGCACCGCCTCGCCGAACGCGCCACCGTCGGCGATCACCAGGTGCCCACCGTCCACCACGTCCGGCATCGCCTCGACCCCGCGTGCCGTCGAGACCACGACGATGCCCATCCCGAACGCTTCCAGCACCTTGTTCTTGATTCCGCTTCCCGTCAGCATCGGATTGATCATCACCGGATATCGAGAGACGACGGCACGAAGATCCGGCACGAAGCCTGCAAGATGGACCAGGGGTTCCCCGTGGGCCAGCCGAACCAACCACTGCGGGGCGTTGCCGCCCACCACCTTCACTTCGACCCCGGAGCGCCGGAGCATCGGCCAGACGTCGATGAAGAAGTGTTCGAGCGCAGCCATATTGGGCTCGAAATCCAGATTGCCCCAGAACACGACGCCGCGCCGGTGCGCAGGTGGCGGCATAGGTGCGAGGAAAGCCTCGTCGACGCCGTTGGGAACGGTGTGCACATTCGCGCTGACACCACTGAGCCGAACGATCTCAGCGGTGTCGACCTCACTGACGGTGACAACATCGTCGAACGCGGAGGGCAGCCGCGCCTCAGTCCTGCGGGCACGGTACAGCTCAACCGCGTCGACCCAGTTTCCGGTGCGCAATCCTCCCGCATGCCTAAACGCCCTGCTCATCCTCAGCGTCATACTGTCGCAGAGATCGAGCACCTTGGGACCATCGCGAAAATCCGCCACCAGTTCGGCGAGATCCGCACCGAACACGACAATCCGGTTGATACCCCGTTCGGCCACCACGTCGGCCAACACCTCTCGTGCCGCTGCGAATTCGCGGGGGCGAGTCCTACTCAAGTAGTGGTCGTCGCTGAGGCGCACATGCCGTCGCAGCGATCGCCGCCCATCCAAGATAGGTGGGCACTCGGTCACACTGCTGAACACGGTGGAGACGTCAGCGGCTCCGACGCGTCGGGAAGGCAGCGGATACAGCGGGGTCACCAACAGGTGAACCTCGTCCGGAATCAACTGACACAGCGGTTTGGTGCGCAGATCCGTTCCATTCGTCGGTGTGTCGACCCGTGTCGAGGTCAGCGCCAGAGTGGGCATGAACCCCTACCCCACTTCCGGCCAGGTCAGCCGACCCGTGTCGCGGACCGCCTCGACGAACTCGGCCAGTGTGCCGACCGTCTCGAACACCTCGGCGGTGAGGTCTTCGTCGTCGATCTCCAGATCGAACTCCCGCTCCAGCGCGACGGCCAAGGCGACCACCGCCATCGAATGCAATTCGGGCATGCTGTTGAACAGCGGGGTGGTTGCGTCGAGCGAATCAGCACGGTTCTCGATGCCCAGTGTGGTGACGATGATGTCGATGACCGCGTCGACTGTGGCCTTGTCGCTTCCCATTGCGGTTCCCTCCCTGATGGTTTCGTATAACTTCAGCTGTACTTCTACCCGGTGCCGCGTGGCCGTCTGCTCTGCCGGGTGCGGCGATGGTCGTGTTCACAGCCGCAGATCGTCCCGGATTGCGGCGCGGTCGAACTTGCCGTTGGGCGAGCGTGGGATGTCCTCCCACGCCACGACCGACGACGGCAGCATGTACCGCGGCAGTCGCTGCTTGAGGTCGGCGACGAGCGCGGCGGCGTCGAAATCCGCGGGGTCGACGGGGGTGACGATGAGAATCACCCGCTGGCCGAGATTCTCATCGTCGACACCGAGTGCTACCGCAGCCCGGACCCTCTGCGTCGCGTACGCGACTTCTTCGATCTCGGTAGGACTGACGCGGTAGCCGGACGTCTTGATCATGTCGTCACCGCGGCCGACGAAGTACAGGAATCCCTCCTCGTCGGCGACCACGGTGTCGCCCGACCAGACTGCCAATTCCTCTGCGCGCCAGCCCGCCCCTGGCCGGGCGACCGGTTTGAACCGCTCGGCAGACCGCAGCGGGTCGTTCCAGTAGCCGAGGGCGACCAGCGGTCCACGGTGCACCAGTTCGCCCTCCTCGCCCGGGTCGCAACGCGAACCGTCGGGTCTGAGCACCAGGATCTCGGCGTCCGGAATCGCCTTGCCGATCGAATCCGGCCTGCGGTCCACTTCGGTTGGGTCGAGATAGGTGGACCGGAAGGCCTCGGTCAGGCCGTACATCAGGAACGGCTTCGCCTGCGGGAACAGTGAGCGCAGTTGGTCCAAGGTCGGCTTGGGTAGCCTGCCGCCGGTGTTGGCGAAGTAGCGCAGCGCCACTCTCGCCTCGGGCGGCCAGATCTGCTCGGCAATCTGGATCCAGAGCGGAGGTACACAGGTCAGCGCTGTAACCCGGTGCCGCGCGCACAGGCGCGGAACTTCGGACGGCCTGAGGTAATTGGTCAGCACCGCGTGCGCACCGACGCTAAACGCGGTGGTGAGTTGGCTGAATCCGGCGTCAAAACTCAACGGAAGAGCGGCAAGCACAACATCGTCCGCGCTGTTCTGCAGGTAGTGAGCGACGCTCTCGGCACCGGCAATCAAGTTGCGGTGGCTCAGCACAACCCCTTTCGGGCGGCCCGTGCTCCCCGAGGTGTAGAGGACCGCGGCGATGTCCAGATCGATCGCACACTCGGGTCCGGTCTCCGACCCGGTGAGAGCACAGAATTCAGCCCACGAGTGCAGAGTGTGCCGGCCGGCGTCATCGGGAAGGCCGCCAGTCCCGACCAGCACGACATGTTCGAGCGAGAGGCAGTGGTCCAGTTCGTGACGAAGCATCGCCCACCGTTCCGGCGAGGTCACCAGAACGGTCACATCGCAGTCGTCGATGATGTGACGCACCTGCGCCATCCTCAGCGCCGGGTTCACCGGTACGAACACCCCACCGGCGGCCGAGGTCCCGAACACAGCGGCGACCGTCTCCATCCGTTTCTCGAGATAGATGGCGACGCGTTGCTCCCGCTGCAGACCCAGAGCAGCCATGCCTGCCGCAGCACCCTGGACGCGCGCCCACAACTGTCCATAGCTGACGGTCTCGGCGAGGTACGTCAGCGCCGGGCCGCCGGGATCCGAGCGGGCGCGTTGCTCGATCAGATGGTGCACGTTGCTTCTCATGTCGGGTGCCGGTCCTTTCCGGTGGTGACGCGGCGCTTGCCTGGAACGCCGTGTCACCAGCGCATGCAGGTGAGCTCGCTGTACAGGAAGTCGATCTGGTCGGGGCGCAACATGTCGCTGCGGAACATCTTGGCCCTGGGCGACACCCGTACTGATCGCGGGAAGTCGCCGGCGACCACGTGTGCCTCGATGAGTGTGGCTGCGATACCGTGACGCAAGAGCAGGTGCCGGAAGAAGTGGGGCGCCGCGGCCCGGAACAGATCGGTGTCGCTCACGTACACCAGTGACGCGAATGACCGGATGTTCTTGCGCCGAACACGCCGGAAGACCACGTGGCAGGTCTGACCGCCCATCACGATCGCGACATGTCGCGCCGCCGCGGCGCGGGCGTGGTCGCGGTAACGCGCCAGGTCCTCACCGTTGAGGACGCTCGCGATCGTCTTGCGGCGCGAGTAGATCCGGATGCCTCGTCGGCGGATGGGCCAGGGCAGATTCGCAACGGCACACGTCGTCGTGTCGAGGTACACGAAGCCGAGGCGAGCGTTGAGGACTTGCACGTCCGACGACGGGGACAGATCAGTGAAATGATAGGACTTCTGCCGCAGCAGAGCCCGCAGCAGGCTCAGCGCATGTGACCGGTACCGTTCCGCCACGCACCACGTCGTGAGATTGCAGAAGCGGTGCCTGACACCGTCGATCCTCCGTTCGGAGTAGATCGCGAGGTGGGCGCCCACCACCCTGCCGTCGCAGCGCAGCATGAAACCGTAGTTGGGTTGCTCCACCTCCCAGCTCGGGACGACGTCGGATGCCCACCGTTCGACGGGCACCGCAGGGTCGAGCTCGTCATGGAGAAACTGTGCCACCGCGGGCAGGTCCGCCGCCGTGATCGGCTGCAGATGGACCTCGAGCTCGTCGGCTGGGGCGGGTATCAGCCGGTTAGCCGCCTCAGACAGTGACATCGCTGGCCGCTTCCCCGACATCCGAATTCAGCGCCGGGGCCTTGCGTTTGCGCCCAGGACGCAATGAGAAGCCGGAGACTTTCAACTTGAACACCGCGAAAGACTGGTCCGTCGAAAATCCCATCCGGGGCAGCTCGAGCGGATCGCTGCGGGCATCGACGAAACCGTTGGTCGTGGTGAGCGCCCACCGTATCCCGTTGTTTCGCAGCACTTCTTTGGCGCGATCGTCGTAATCCTGCTCGCATCCGTTCGGGTAGGCGAATACGGCCGGGGCCCGGCCGGTGTGGTTCTCCACCGCGCGGCACGATTCTGTGATCTCGTGCCCGACCTTGTCGTCGTCGCAGCGGGCCAGGATCGGATGGGTGACGGTATGCGGGTAGAGCGTGACCAGCCCGTCGGCCGCGAGCGCGGCCGCCTCATCCCAGGACAGCAGCTGGAAGGGTCCGCCGTGTGCGGCCGACTGTGCGCCCAACGCACCGACGACGGAATCGACTCCTGTGATCCGCTCGGCCTCGGGAAGCTGTTTGAACAGCTGTGTGACCGAGTCCCTTACCGTGATCCGTTCGGCCTCGGTAGACAGGGGGCATTTCCCGAGACCTAGGTGCGAGAGGTCGATCTCGGTCCGGTTCGTCTGCGCGAAGGCACTCCACAGTCGGTCCGGCCACAACAGCTCGCTCGTGCCCATCGGCCCCGTCGCGAGAAACACCGCCGCAGGCACGGCGAGCTCCCGCAGCACCGGTGCGGCATTGGTCAGGAGGTTTCGGGTGCCGTCATCGAAGGTGACCGCAGCGGCACGGCCGGGCAGTGTTCCGTCCCTGAGCCGGCCTAGCGCCTCCTCGAGTGGGAGGACGTTGAAGTGTCTGCGCACGTAGTCGAGGTCGCGCCGAAGTGTGGCGGTGTCGATGACCCAGTCGCACGGTGGAGACAACGGCTCGCTCTCAACACCGTGGAACATCAGGATCGCCAGACGGTGGGAACGCCGCCATCGTGCCAGGATCGGAACTCCGAGTGCGCACAGCGACCGGGCAGCCAGTTCCTTCAGCATAGCCTTCATCGTTTCTCCTGGATCACAGCCATCTGATATGCCTCAATGGTCTTCGCGGCCACCGTCTCGGCCGAGTACCGGTGCAGCGCGAGCTGGTGCGCACGGCGCCCGAGCGTCCGTGACAGTCGTTCGTCCACAGCTACTTTGAGCATCCGATCAGCAAGCATCGCCTCATCACCGGAGTCCACGAGGAAACCGGTCTCACCGTCCTCAACCATCTCCGGTATGCCGCCGACGCGGCTTGCGATGACGGGTTTTCCTGCGGCCATCGCCTGAGCGACGATCGTCGGCGCGTTCTCCTGGTGCGAGAACAGCACGACAGCGCGGGCTCGGGTGAGCTCCCGACGAAGCTCTTCGTTGCCGACCGGGCCGACGACATCCACGCCGTCGTCGAGGCCGAGAGCTTTGATTCGGTCCAGCACCCGCTCGGAGTAGCGCTGGTCGGGGTGTGGGCCGACGAGTGCCAGCGTTGCCTCGGCCAGTGACATCCGCACCTGTGCGAACGCATTCACCACGCCGAGCGGGTTCTTGTTCGGAGTGAACACACCGGCGAACAGCAGTCGCGGAGGCGTCGGCGGCGCCGGTGCCAGCGCGAAGAACTCTGGGCCGGTCGCATTCGGGATACTCACCCGAGCGCCCCTGATCGGCACATCCAAAACCTCGGTGTCCCACTGCGAGAGCGATATGACGACTTTGCCGCGACGCAGCACCCGCCGCTCCAGGCTGCGGATCATGCTGTCCCGCAGCGTGCCTCTCAGACCGGCGTTGTCCGTGGTATCGGTACTGTGGCCGGGCAGTGTGACCCCGTGGACGGTGATCACCGCGTCGCGGCTGCAGTGCTGCGCGATGGCGCCGTACAACCCGATCTCCTGTCCATGTACCACGTCTGGGTTTACCTGGGCCGCCAGCTTGCGGGCCTTCCGCCGGTCCAGGAAGCATCCTGTAACGGTCCGCCATCGGCGTTGACCACGTAGGTAATGCACTTCCACCTTCGGACCCTCGCGCCGGTAGCCGGTTGACGCATCACCCTCGTGGAAGCGCAGCACGGTGACACTTTCGATGTCATCGCGGGCAGCCAGCGCGGGCACCAGTGTGCTTGTCGCCGACTCGATTCCACCGCTGACCTTTCCGGGCTCGAGGGGATACGGTCCCATCATCAGGACTTTCAGACCCATGCTCACCACCCGATTCCCTGATAGTGCGGTGTTCTGCGCAGGAGTTCAGCACCGGGCAATCGCACCAGATCCACGATGAACCGCTCGGATCCTGCTCGGTCGATGACATCGACGACCTTGGGGTCGCGCGATCCGACGACCAGCAGTTCACCGTGCTCGAACACAGCATCGGCGTCGTCGGTCAGCAGGTCGCCGATGTGGGGAAGTTGCTGACTGATAAAGGTCTTGTTGGCACCGGTCAGGCGCGACAGCACGACGGTCGGGTCGTAGATCTTGACGTCGAACCCCTTGCCGATCAGCCGTTCGGCGAGTTCCAGCATGGGGCTGTCGCGCAGATCGTCGGTGCCCTGCTTGAACGAAAGTCCGAAGATTCCGACCCGATGCAACCCGGTGGCCAGAACAAGGTCCACGGCTCGGCGCATGTGGCTCTCGTTGGACGCCAACAGGTTCGCCAGCAGGGGAACGTCGAGATCGTTTCGGCGCGCGGTGTGGGTGAGCGCACGGACATCTTTGGGCAGGCATGACCCGCCGAACGCGAAGCCTGGCCGCAGGTAGGCCGTGCTGATGTTCAGCTTCGTGTCCGCGAGGAAGATCTCCATGACGTCGTGGGAGTCCAGGGTCAGCGCCGAGCAGATCGCGCCGATCTCGTTGGCGAAGCCGACCTTGAGCGCATGGAAGCTGTTGTCGACGTATTTGGTCATCTCGGCGACCTTGATCGGCACTTGGAACTGCCGGCCCGGAAGGCCGTCGTAGAGTGCTAGCACGGTCTTCCCACTCCGACAATCAGTCTCGCCGACAACGGTCTTCGGCGGGTTGAAGAAGTCCTGCACGCTGGTCCCCTCTCGGAGGAACTCCGGGTTGACGCACACGCCAAAGTCCACTCCAGCCCGTTTACCGGAGACCGACTCCAGTCGGGGGATGAGAAGCTTCTCGCAAGTTCCCGGAATCATGGTGCTGCGATAGACCACCACATGCCAACGGTCCTTCTTGGCCAGGGCCGCGCCGATCGCGTCGGTGACCTGTTCGAGGTATTCGGTGGACAGTCCGCCACCATGGGCAGACGGGGTACCGACGCACACCAGTGACAGGTCGGTGTGCAGGACGGCGGTTGCCGTATCGGTGGTGACGGTCAGGTTTCCCGTGGCGACCGCCTCGGCGGCAAGGTCACCCAGTCGTTCCTCCACCACCGGTGAATTACCGCGGGCCAGGGCGTCCACCTTGTCCTGGTTCACGTCGACACCGATCACCCGATGCCCCTGCGCAGCCAGGCACACCGCGCTGACGCAACCGACGTAACCGAGCCCGAACACACTCACCGAAGTCAACATCCGACCACTCATGATTTTCCCACCAATCCCAGAACCGAAGAAGAAGATGACGAAGGCAGCCCGTGCACGGCCCCGGCTCGGCTGGTGCCTATCGTCAGGACCCGTTCCGAACACTGGTCGAACCAGCGGACGGTCAGCGCCGAACCATTCCGGACGATGCTGGGAACCAGGGGGTCCTCGCAATCGCCGGTTCGAAGCAGTGACACCACTGCCACAGGAGCGGCGGCTCGACACCGGATGCCGACCAGCCATGCCGGTGTCCTGTTCTCAAGCCGACCCGACCACCACCCGAGTCGGGACGAGCTGTCTGCCCGAATCTGTTCGCAGTCGAATGTCACAGTCGCTGCGTAGTGGAGGCTCAAGACAGCTGCCCCCTCTCTGGTGACGAGGTGCCCACACGTCGTGGGTGCCACCTCGCAATCGGGATGCAGCGGCCAGGCCACCGCGATGTCATGCTCGGAGCGGCCGTCGAGGAGATCCACCACGGCCACCGTCAGCTCGCCTGGCGGCGCGATGATCCACCGCCGGTGCCGCACCGGGTCGGCGATCCGGAGGTAGCCGTTGTGCTCGGCATCGACAATGCCGCGCGCGAGATCCACTGCGTGCACGGTGGTCTGGGCATGACTGCGCCAGAAGAAAGGTCCACCTTGCTGTGACTGGTCGATGCCGTCCACACACACAGTCGGGTGAACACGGGTGCCCCGGTGGACCGACCGCACCACGGGGTCCCCGTAGAAGCTACCGGTCCCCGGGTCGACGATCAGCTCTCGGCCCTCGACACTCAGCGTCACCGAGAGCGCATCGGCGTGCCCGTGTGCCGCGGTGGACAGATAGCCGAGCGGACCGACGTCGACCGTCAGGCGGCGCCTCGCGCTTCGCAGCACCACCATCCCTCCGTCGGCAGCGTAGCTGCTCGGCAGCGCCCCGGCCACGCCGACCCTCGCACCGATCCCGCTGATGTCGGTGCCGAGCGCATCAGCGAAACACGCAGCGGTCACGGTGTTCTCACCATGCCTCGCTATAAGCTGGTCACCAGTGGTCGCCGCCACGATTCCCAGGTGCTGCCGCACGGTGCGCTTGGGCTCGGCGCCCAGCCGGAGTGCGAAACTGTCGTCGTCATCCCCGTACCGCGGGTCGGGGTCCTCCGAACCGACCAACGATACAAGGTAGTTCGCACCACGGCTGAGCGCCGCGGGCAGGGCCGCGGGCACGTCGTGACCGCCCAATCGCAGCAGCACCACCACCGTGGCCAGCATCTCGGCGGTGAAGATCTGGTACGTGACCGACTGCTCCGCACCGGCCCCGTCGGCCAGGATCAGCCGTTCGGCTTCGGCTGCCATCGTGTCCAGCGCAGACCTGAAAAGAGCTGCAGGAAAGCTTAATTCGGGAAACAATAGATGGATGGCAGCCAGGCCGGACATCTCGCCGATGAGGTGGTTGTTGGCCGAGCTGAAACGGGACCGGGCATGCCAGCAGTACCGGGCACTGACGTCGAGCATTCGGACCGCGCGCCGGTACCGCCGCGTGGTCATCGCCGGCGAGTGTCGCAGTCCCTGCAGGGCGATCCCCACCGACGTCGCCCTGATACCTGACTCGAACGCACCACGCCAAGCGATCCCGGTACCGACCGGGTTCTGATCCAGCCACGAATCCAGCTGGTCCAGGGCGGTCTCGGCGAAGTTCGGATCACCGGTAAGCAGCCAGGCCTGCGACAGAATGGGTAGATGCTGGAGCCGGTTGAGTTCCCAGATCCATTTCGCGTCGCTGGGTGCCACCCGGTGGTCAATCCGATGGCCGGGGGCGGTGGGCCAGCGGTAGCCGCTGTTCGGGTCGAAGTTCCAGTCGACGGCCGTCCCCACGTTCACGGTGTCGTAACCGAGATAGGTGCGCTCTCCTGCCAACAGGCGGCCGGCTTCGGCGAGCAGTCGTTGCATGGCGTCGGGGTGTGTCTGTGCCATGCGCCGGGCGCGCTCCCGGTCGAGCAGCACGGGCCGGGCCGCGCTGCGCCGGAACTGCTCCCGCAGGTCGTCCCAGTCGACCGGCGTACCGGAGAGCATCTCTGCGTCGGGGTGCTCGCGCAGACCGTCGCGGCCCGTGAGCGCGTCGATCAGGCGGCGGGTACGCCACACCGCCTCGCGGGGGGACATTCTTGCCGCGCGGCCGGCGTACCAGACCAGGCTAGACACCGCCGGATCCTTCGAAATACCGTTCCGAGAACGCCGACGGCTCGACCCATTCGACGGAGGGCATGGCCTCCAGCTTGTCCAAGATGAGGGCGCGCTGGGAGTCGAAGTCCGGATCCACAGACTCCTTGAAAACCAGCGCGCTCTTCGGCGGATGGGTGAGCCGTGGCGAGACGTGGATGCGCAAGCCCGCGGCGGCGGCGGAGTCCAGGGCGGCCTCGAACCTTGCCGTGTCGTGCGGTCCGCGCACATTGAAGAAATTGAGATACTCGAACCCCTGGCGGTCGGCGTCGAGCATCGTCCTGAAATCGGACTGGATGTCGTCGAAGCCGACGACCAGATCGCCGGGGCCCAGCGCGTTCACGTACCCGTCGGTGACGAGATCGATGTCGTTGCGCGGATTCCAGTAGAGCAGCACCGATCCCACCAATGTGCTGAGGAAAACGCACGCCACCGCGGCCTTCAGCCACTGCAGTGGGTGCTTGGTCCCGGCGGCGCCCCAGGCGGAGAGGATGGCCAGCAGCGGCAGTGTCCACACCGAGAACTCATCGGAGACGCCCTCCCACCAGGCGAAGAACAGCACCTGCGGGACCATCGCGACCGCGATGAGAAGGACCAGGCCCCTCTCCTTCAGCCCGAACCACAGGCCGCGCACCGACAGCATCACGACAAGCAGCACTCCCAAGACCGCCGCGACCGCGGCCAGGACCGCGACCGGGGCCGGGACGTCGCGGACGAGATAGGGCAGCGGGTATGTGGCTCGTTGTGGATACCGGTCCTGGACCGCCTGTGCCACTTCTGGACTGCGAAACATCACGTTCGTCGACACCAGGGCTCGGGTCTCGCCGGCGGCGATGTTCACCAGGGTGCCGGCCCCCAGCTGCTTCTGGTCCTCGCGAGGTTCGAAGGACTCGACGTAGCCGACGCCGAACTGGACGAAACCGTGCCGTTCCTCCTGCGGGACCGACTGGTAAGCAGCGGCGTACATCGTTAGCGCCAGGACGCACACAGCCGTCGGTACCCCGACGCCGATCATCGCCCGTCGCTTCGCGGTGGAGATGCGCATCAGCAGCACGGCCGGAACCATCCCGAGTACGAACACGACGTGGGCCTGATGGTGGGCCAGCATGGCGGCGAAGGCCAGGACCGCCCCGGCGGCATACCACCGTGCGCTGCGTGTGGTCAGAGTAGTGAGCCCGGAATAGACGCAATAGACACCGATCGTCATCAGCGCGGCGGCCGGAACGTAGACGTCACCCGCGATCGAATAGGACCAGTAGCCCGCGCTGACGGCGCACAGGAGTGTTCCCCACAATGCGGTCCTGCCCAGTCCGGCGCGTACCATCAGCCGGTACAGGATCGCCAGGCCGACAGCGCCCCACGCCGCCGAGTAAAGCGCAAGCATCGACACCGGATTCACGGTCAGCCCCGCGCCGGCGAGCAGGTGATAGAGCCACCTCATCGGGTTCAGGTACAGGTGATGGCTGTTGATGAGACCGCCCGACTGGGTCAATTGGTATGCCCAGGCCAGGGAGTCGTCGGCGTAGTTGTGATTCTGGGTCGGCAGTAGCCCATAGACCAGAAGCGGTCCGCAGAAGACGGCAGCCTGAGCAGCCAGGCCCGGAACACGCCCGAGGGCCTGGTCGGCCGGGCGGACCTGGACCAGCTTGTCGTGCGACAGCACGTCGAGCAGGTTGCCGGTGTGGCTCACGCGACCTCACCGCCGGTCACCAGAGCATCGGGCTTCTGCCGATCCACACCGAGCAACTCGCGGTAGAACCGGATGAGGTTGCGGCTGGACACTTCCCACGAGAGTTCCTGTTCGACACGCCGGCGCCCGAGCTCACCCATGCCACGGCGCCGCTGTGGATCCTGCAACAGAGCGTCGATGGCCCGCGCGAATGCGAGTTCGTCGTTGCCCGGAACATATATCGCAGCTTCACCGGCGGACACCCGCGCCTCAGTGAGGTCGAAGGACACGATCGGCCGGCCCATCGCCATGTACTCGACGACCTTGTTCATCGTCGATACGTCGTTGAGGGGATTCGACGGGTCCGGCGACAGACACACATCGGCGGTCGACAGGCAGCGTTGGACGAACTCGTCGGGAACCCGCCCTGGAAACTCCACGATGTCAGAGATGCCGAGCTCTTCACCGAGCGCGACCATGTCGGGCAACACGTCGCCGGCTCCCATGAAGATGCAGTGGAAGTCGTCGCGTCCGACTTCGTCACGCAGCAGCCGCACCGCGCGTAATGCGTAGTCGACTCCGTCCTGCGGCCCCATCACGCCGAGATACGCAAGCAGAAAGCCCTTGCCACGCCTCAGATCGCCGTCCGGCTGCTGCGGCATGAAGCGACCGAGATCGGGTGCGCTCCGGACGACGGTTACGCGGTCGGGAGACATGCCGCCGCGCTCTATCGCGACCCTGCGGTAACTCTCGTTGGCCGAGATCACTGCATCAGCTGCGGCGAACGTCATCCGCTCGACGGCTCGCGTCAACCGGTAGAGAAGCTGTCCTCCGCCTGCGAACCTGGACAGGAACAGCTCGGGCACCAGGTCGTGGTGGTCGAAAACGAACCGCGTTCCGCCAGGCCGCAACATCAGTGCCACCAGGAACAGCAGGTCCGGAGGATTACACGCGTGCACTACGTCGACCCTCCCCTCGCGACGGACCTTCACCGCCAGGCGCAGGGTGTGCCAGAGCGCGAACGTGTACTCACGCAGATAGCCTTTCGGCCCGCCCGTGGCAGGTCGTAACGGATAACGCAGGATCCGGACGTCCTCTATCACCACTTCCCGCTCGGTGTCCTGGCCGGCCCCGGTCGGGCAGATCACGGTGACCCGGAAGCCCGCGTGGGTCAGCGCCTGCGCCTCCTGCCACACACGACGGTCGAACGGTACAGAGAGGTTCTCAACCAGAATCAGGATGTGTCGCTTCATGCGTTGGCTCCGTCCACTAGGGCGTACTGGGAGGTGACGAGTTCCTCGATCGCGCTCTGGGCTGCGTCCACGCTGCGGTCGAGTCGGAACTCGGCCTCGACACGCCGGCGGCCGGCGCGACCCATCCGACGCGCGTCGAGTGGGTTGGTGAGCAACGCGACGAGCCGGTCTGCAAGTCGCGCAGGATCTTTCGGCGGTACGAGAAACCCGGTGGTTCCGTCCTCTACCACTTCGGTGACGCCACCGACCGCGGTGCACACCGCGGGGCGAGCGCAGGCCATCGCCTCGAGGAGCGCCATCGGCAGGCACTCGGTGGTGGACGTCAACGTGAAGACGTCAACCGAACGGAGGAAGCGGTCGATGTCGGACCTCGCGCCCGCGAAGTGCACGTGGGCGGTGATCCCCAGGGTCTCGCAGAGCATCTCCAGATCAGCACGGCATTGGCCCTCGCCGACGAGCAGGAACTCGGCATCGGGCACCTTGTCGATCACCAGTCGGGCGGCCTGCAGGAATGTGGCGTGGTCCTTCTCGGGCCGGAGTGACCCGAGGATTCCCACCACCGGAGCGCTGTGCCCGATCCCGAACTCGGCGAGCGCTCTGCGGTCGGTGCTGGCCTCGAACAGCGTCGGGTCCACACCGTTGTGGATGATCCGGATCTTGTCGGCGGCGTATCCACGCTCGTCCACCAGGAACCGGCGTTGGACGTTGGCGACCCCGAAATACGCACTGGTCCAGTGACTGAGCCCGTGATCGACCAGCCGGTGGACCACGCCACGAGGTGTGATCTCAGTCGCGTTGTGCACCCACACGATGGTGTGCCCGACGCCTGCGACCCGCGCCGCGATACGGCCGAGCGTCTCGGCGTTATAGCCGGACATCACGACGACGTCGGTCTGCTCTTGCCGGAAGATGGCCACCAGTTCCCGGATCGCCTGCCAGATCTGCCATTTGGCGAGGTCCAGCGCAGTAGCCGGGATGCCGGCAGCACACAGGTCGCCGAACATGTCCCCCTCTCCGCCGATGCAGACGACCGACGGCCTGAACCGCACCGGATCCATCCTCGGCAGCAGCGTGGTCAGATGCCGCTCGGCGCCGCCGGCCTTCATCAGCGGGACGATGAAGGTAGCTCTGATCGGTTGCCCGGTCATCCGCACACCTCCCGGTACAAAGCGTCGAGTCGACGCGCGATCGTTTCGGTGTCGAACTGGTCGCGGATCCTCACGTGTGCGGCTGCTCCATAGTTGGCGCGGACGTCATGGTCCCCGACGACCTGCCGCAGGGCTTCTGCAAGGGCCTCCGCGTCATCGGGCGGGATCAGGATTCCGGCACCGCCGCCGATCATCTCCGGTAGGCCGCCGACGTCACCTGCCACGACACACAGGCCGCGGGCCATCGCCTCGAGGACGGCCATCGGCTGTCCTTCGTTGCGCGAGGGCAGCACCAGTACTTGTGCGTGGTCCAGCAGATCGCCCACCTGATCCTCGGAAAGCCAGCCGTGTACGGTGACCGTTTCCTCCAGGCACAATTGCCTGACACACTGCCGGGCTCTGGCGACTTCGCCGTCCCCGGCCAGCGTCAGGGTGGCCGTAGTCCCGCTTGCGGTGACGAATCCGGGCTCGCACACCAGTTTCGCCCACGCCTCCAGCAGGGTGAAGGCGCCTTTGTGGTCGCCGATCCGGCCCAGAAAGAGCACGGCAACCGGTCCGCCTGAGGGCTGATCCACAGCCGGGGAGAGTTCAACACCGTTGGGAATCGCTACTATCCGGGCATCCGGGACGATCAGCCGCATCCGGTCGGCCCACATCTGCCCGAGGGCGACGAAAGCGCTCGCCCGGGATATGGTCGCGCGGGTCAGCATCTGGATCAACGGCGGCGAGTTGTCGTAGTCCTGCGGGAACCCTGAACCATGCATGTGGAAAACGACCGGAGTTCCGGTGATCCGATTGATCCAGAACAGAAGCGCCTTACGGGCGAAACTGCCTCTGGAGCTGGCGTGCAAGTGGATGACGCTGGGGCGGAACCGGATCAGTTCGACGACGAACTTCAGCATCCCGAGCACGAACATCGCGATCTTCACCGTCACGGTTCCGTCGCGGTGGGTGGTGATGTGCCTGATGTTCCAGTCGTCCCACAGGCGGGTGCGCTGCATGGCCCGGACGTAGGAAGCGATACCGCCTCGCGTCTGCGTGCTGGTGGACACCCACAGTGCCTTCTGCTCAGCCATGATGCCGCAGCTCCCGCTCAGCGCTACCGGGTGTGCCGATGGTTGCGTTCGTGGTCCGTTCGGACCAGCCGACGGCGATGCCGAGGACAAGGAAGGTTGTGGCTGTGGGGAAGTCGAAGTAGCGAAGGTCGACAGTCAGTCCGGTACAGATCAGGATGACCATCGCCATGATCGCGATTACGGCAAGCGGTCGCCCACACAGGTCGCGGTCCGAAAGCCTGCGATAGGCATTGCGGAGCCGGAAAGCGATGAGCGTCAGCACAGACAGCCAGAGCGCGAGGCCGATCCCGCCGAGCTCGGCGAGCAATCCCATCTCGTTCGAGTGGGCTACCTCGCCGTAGCCCCCGACCCAGGGCACGTCCTGCGACCATTGTTGGTGGTGGTGGGTGTTGACCTCCGGAAACCGGCCGATCCCCCAGCCCACCAGGGGTTTCTGGCTTCTGGCCCACAACGCGGTCTCGATATCGTTGAGCCGTGATTGGATCTCGCTCTGCGAGGCCACGCCTCCCGCCTCACGGTCGCTGCTGGTGAATGTCGACCAGTTCATCAACGCCGCGGTCGCCACCACACCGAGGACAACGATGAATCCGCTGCGGAATCCCTTCGCCAAGAATGCCCCGACGAACAGCACGAGCAGTGCGCTGAGCCAGACAGCGCGGGTGTAGGTCAGATAGATCCCGACACCGCACAACGCGGCAATGAGTGCGCTCGCCCATCTCTGCCAACCGGGATCTCCTCGCCGACTGAGGAAGAACATCGCGATCGCGAAACCCAGCGTCAGCACCATCCCGTTGACAACCGGCTGGTTGAAGATTCCGACCGCCCGGCCCTCCCACGCCGGATCGGTCACTATGTAACGCGGCCAGACCCAGCCACCCAGCCCGGTAAAGGGCATGATGCTCACTGCGGCCGAGTAGGTCGCCAGTGTCAGAATTGTCCAGAGCAACCCGCGAACAGCAGCAGGACGGTCAAAAGTGAAGCGGCCCACCACATACAGCGCGAACGGGATCATCGTGGCGACCACGATGAACCGAGCGACCGGCAGCGGGCCGCCGTTCATGGTGTCGGTCGCCGGATACTTGTGCGGGGATACCATCGAGTAGACGTTCCACAGCAGGAACAGGCCCATCACACACTCGACCGGTCCGAGACCGCGGACCCGATCGGCGGTGCGCTCCAGCCACAATGCAGTGGCCAACGCCAGCAGCGCGAACACCACCAACCACAGTTCGACCGGAAGGTCGCCCAACGAGGCCAGCGGCGTCCTCAGGAACAACGTGACGGTCATCAATGTCACCGCGAACGTGGGGCTCCTCAGCGCGTATCCTCCGAGGCCGGCGGCCGCTGTCACGATGATCAGCGTCAAGCCCGGGTCGGATGGCATCACCACCACTGCCGCGCAGACAGCGGCTGCGCAGCCCGTCATCAGGCCCACGGCGAGCAGCCGCTCTGGGGGCCGGTGGGATGCGGCCGCTGTCGGCGGTGCCTCGTGCAGACTGCTCATCGCTGCTGATCCAGCAGTGACGAACGGTCTGCGACCTCACCGGCCCCTTGCGACAGCGCCAACTGTGAGTCGGCGTTTCTCCGTCTCCGGCCGTCCACCAGTACAGCACCCAGCAGAATTGCGTGGTCCCTGGCCAGCGCCTCGGCGGCTGCGGTCACGTCACCCGACCGCGTGGTCCGCTTGCCGACCACCAGTATGGTGAGATCCGCAGCGGCGAAGAGCGGGTGAGACTCGATGGAGTCTGTGATCGGCGGTGCCACAACCACGATCGTGTCTGCCCCCATCCGCAATTCGTCCAGGACCGCGTCGATACGTTCGCGACTCATCAGCGGGTACCGGTCGGCCACCATCGGGCCCGCCGGCAGGATCTTCAAGGACTCCACTGCGGAATCCGTCAACGCGCTGTCGACCAGACTGCAATCGGCCAGCACATCGTTGAAGCCGGGATGGGTTGCGGGCAGAGAAGTGTCGTTGTTTGCGTACACCAGTACCGTTCGTCGCCCCTGTTGAGCAGAAAGCCGAGCGAGATCCTCCGCGAGATCCTTTGCTCCATGTGCTCCGCGGCAATCCGTCATCGCGATGACCGCTGACGCCGGAAGACCCTGAAGGCTGATGAAGTTCGCCAGCATCCGTAACCGGTCTTCCCGCAACCGATTTCCTCTTATGGACCCGGCGCGCGGCACCTCGATCAACGGATCGACACCGGTCTTGTGCGCGAGGTCGCGCGCATTCATCAGGCGCGGCGACAGGGCTGCCAGGCCGAGTGCGGCCACGGCTCCGAGGAACAGTCCGCCCAGCGCGCCGGTGGCTACCTGCAACGCAAACTTGGGTTCCATCTTCGTGACGCCGGCTCGTAGCTGCAGGTCTCGGAGCTGATCGGTGGCATCGGCACGCATGTCGTCCAGTCGTTCCTGGAGGACCGGCACAAGCGGGTTCATGCTGCCGTCCGGCTCGCGCTGTGCTTTGAGGGCCTGGACTTGGCGCTCCACATCCTTGATGTCCCTGGCGAATCTGGCGTTTCGAACCGAGTTGATGTCGTCGCGGAACGCCGCTGCCATCTGTTGTGCCGCAGTCTGCGCGACCTCGGGATCCTCGGCGGTTGCCTCGATCGTCAGGATCGGGCTGGCCGCTACGGTCCTTGCTTCGAAGGACACACTGTCCGGAACCTGCGTGCGCTGTCGCAACCGGCCAATGGTGACGGGCTCGTTGAACAACGTCGCGTACCCCACCGCCATGGTGGCGTCCTGCTCAGGTGTTCTCTCCGGCGAGGATTGCACGAGGAGGGACTTGCCCATGTAGGTGGCGTCGGTGTCCGACGAGTGAACCGCGGTCGCGAGCACAGTGAACGCGGCCACCAGCAGTACTACCCACCACCGCCGCCGGATCTGTTCGAAGTGTCGCGCCATCTGGGAGTTCATCAGGCGTCAGCCAGGACGACCGGCTCGGGATCCAGCACCCCGCGCAACCAATGGATCGTGTTCTTGATCCCGTGTTCGACGTCGACGGCCGGCGCCCACCCGAGATGACTCCGCGCCTTGGTCACGTCCAGCGCGATCGCCTGCACCTCTCCCGTGCGTGCGGGTTCGTAGCATGGCGGTGGCGTCCCACCGACTGCCTCGGCGACCAACCGGTGCACGTCGTTGGTGCTGGTCTGTCGGCCGGTACCGATGTTGTAGATCCCGGGCGCCGCCGTGTGGGAACGGCCGGCGCGCACGAACGCGTCCACGACGTCGTCAACGTAGACGTAATCCCGGCTGGCGGACCCATCCCCGTAGACCGTCACCGGATATCCCCTCAGCAACCTGCTGCTGAAGATCGCGATCACCCCAGCTTCCCCGTGCGGGTTCTGGCGCGGTCCGTAGACGTTGGCGAGGCCGAGACTGATCGGCAGTATGCCGTACATGCCCGCGTACGCATTCAGGTACACCTCACCGGCGTACTTGGCTGCGGCATAGGGCGACAACGGATGCGGCGGCGTGGTCTCGGGTACCGGGAGCTTGACCGGTGCACCGTACCGGGAGCCACCCGATGCCGCGTAGACGATGCGTCCCACACCGGCGAGCCGGCAGGCTTCCAAGACGTTGATGGTTCCGAGCACGTTGCAGCTCGCGTCGTGCTGAGGATCAGCGACTGAGGCCCGCAGGTCAACCTGCGCGGCGAGGTGAAAGACCACGTCGGGGTGCGCCGCGGCGACGATGTCGTTGAGCGCGGACGCGCGCACATCGACTCTGGTGAAGACGAAACGACCGCTGGGTCCGTAGCGGCGGCTCGCGTGCTCCAAATTGGTGACCACGCCAGTACTGAGATTGTCGATGCCGACCACCTGGTGACCCTCGACCAGTAGCCGGTCGACCAGCGTCGATCCTATGAAGCCGGCAGCGCCGGTGACTATCGTTCTTATCATTTCCCGATCCCTATATCCCTCAATACCTTTGGCTTTCGCCCTAGCAGTGCAACAGGCACTGTGTCCCCTCAGTAGGCGCCTTTTCTCATCAGGACCGCACGCAACGTTTTGGCGATGATCACGACATCGCCGACCATCGACCAGTTGTCGACGTAAGACAGATCGAGCCGGACCGACTTGTCCCACGAGAGGTCCGAGCGACCGTTGACCTGCCACAGTCCGGTAATCCCAGGCTTGACCAGAAGCCGGCGCAGCACGTCGCCGTCGTAGGCCTCGACTTCCCGGCGCAGGGGGGGACGGGGCCCGACAACGCTCATCTCCTGCCGCAGCACGTTGAAGAACTGGGGTAACTCGTCGATGCTGAAACGCCGTAACAGTCGGCCCACCGGAGTGATACGTGGATCATCCCGGATCTTGAACAGCAGTCCGTCACTCTCGTTCTTGGCCATCAGGCTCTCGAACTGCTGGTCGGCGTCCTGGACCATCGTGCGGAGCTTGAGCATCGAGAACGGTCTGCCGTCGATGCCGATCCGCTCCGAGCAGTAGAAGATAGTGCCCTTACTGGTGATCTTGATGATGATCGCCGCGAGGATCAGGATGGGCGACGTCACTGTCAGGGCGACCAACGCGAAACAGAAATCGAAGGCACGCTTCTGGAATCGCTTCGCGCCGCGATACTGCGGCTTCTCGACCTGCACCAGCGGCAGCCCCGAGATCGGACGCATCACCAGCCGCGACAACGCCACATCGACCACACCCGGGGAGACCATCAGGTCGACGCCCATCGGTTCGAGATCCCAGATGAGTCTGCGCAACCTGTGCACCCCGAGGTGCCCGGTACCGGCGAGCGCGACGGTGTCCGCACCGTAGGTGCGGATCGCCTGCAGCGCATGGTTCTCCCCACCCACGATCGGCACCTGCCGGCCGGCCACCGTGAGGTGTTCGCCCTGGGGCGCACCCAGACCCGGGATGCACACGCCCACGACGTGATACCCGTCCGTCGGGTCGGTCGTCAGTTCGGCCGCCAGATGCGCCGCGGCAGAGTGGTCTCCGATCGCCAGTACCGCGGTCTGATATCTGCCCTCGGCGCGCCGGGCGGCCACGTGTCTGCGGCTGAGCCATCTGCTCAGTAGCAGGCCGATCGTCCCGGCGGGTAGAGCGACGGCGAGATATCCACGCGAGATCTCTAATTTGACCAGTAGTTCGGCGATCGCGAGCGCACCGAACGTGGTGAACGACGCCGCGGCCACACGCCGGTATTCTTCGATCCCAGCACCGATGATGGTCGCGGACCTCGTATGGAACACAGCCAGCGCCGTCAACCACAGCAAAGCGATGAGCACTGATGACACTGTCACATAGAGGGTTTCGTACGCCGGCGAGGTCAGTGTGGTGCCGAACCGTACGTACTGTGCGAGCACCACGGCTGCGATGACGACGATGCTGTCGCTGACTGTCAGCCGCGCCGCATATTGTCGTTGCCAGCGAAGGCGCTCGACCACCGCACCGGGCAGGCCGTCGAGCGCGGTTGGCTGACCAGATTCGACCATCCGCGCCACAGGCTCGCGCACCAGTGATTCTCGAGTGCGCAGCGCCGACGCGAGCGCGCGGCGGGTCCGGCCACGACTGACGACCTCTGGGTGTGCCATCTCAACCCGCCATCTCGTCTGACGGGCTGTGCAGCGATTCGAGCGTCCGCGCGATTCCCTCAGCTAGATCGACCCGCGGCGTCCATCCCGGAAGGGACATCGTTTTCTCAACGGTGCCGACGCCGTATGTCCCTGGGGCGATGTCTGTCGCGCAGCCGGCATGAATCAGCGCGTGTACGGCGTCGTCGACGTAGATGAGCTCGCGGACCTGCCGGCCATCGTCTCGCGCACTGACCGGGGGCCACGTCATTGCCGTACCGCCCAGGGTGCCGATGACGTGCACCGGGCTATGGGAGTTCTGCCTGGGCCCGTAAATGTCTCCGAACGCAAGGCATATCGAACTGATGCCATACCTAGCCGCATAGGCGCGGAGGTACATCTCACCAGCCAGCTTGGCCACAGTGTGCGGCGAGCCGAGATCGCCGTGTGCGTCCGACGTGCCTGCGTACACGATTCTGCGAACGTCTGTCCGCCGCACCGCTTCACACAGGTTGATCGTGCCCAGAATATTGCTTCGTGCGTCGAACTGCGGGTCCCCGACGGCGGCCTGCGGATCGCTCTGAGCAGCGAGGTGGAAGATCACTTCCGGGTTGACACCGGCGACGATACCGATCAATTCCGGCGCCTGGACGTCGAGTTTGATGAGCTTGAAGCGGCCGTCGTTACCCTCGCCGCAACGGATGGCGTTCTCGAGGTTGGCCACACTGCCTGTCCTGAGATTGTCAATGCCCACGACCTGATGCCCCTGGGACACAAGGTGATCAACCAGGGTGGAGCCGACGAACCCCGCAGCGCCGGTGACTACAGTGCGCATGGCCGCGTGTCCCTCTCGGCTCCGATCTGCGGACGGTCGCGGTGACCGTTGTCGACCGACATACGCAGCCATTCAGCGCCGCTCACGACAGCTAACTCTTCAAGCACCCTTCAACTATCGGTTCGCACCCGTCCGCAGTACATGGACCGTCGGATCGATCTTTCGAGTGGATCCGCGAACTAGTTCCTGGTCTGACCGGATCTCCTGAACTGTTGTCCGACAACTTTTCCCGCGGCAGAGAGCGGCGCGGCCGACTGTCACCAGTCGCGCTTGGCAGCACTGCGAGAACCCTGGCGGCCGAGCCTCAGAACTACATCCGGGCGTCGGCTCATACCGGACCGGCGGCTCCAGGTCCGACTTCAGCGCATCGGCCGGCAAATACACCGTGTTCGTCGGAGCAACACGGGGCGCCTTGGTTACCCCGATGCAGGATCCACCGGGGGGTCTTGGGGTATCCGCGAGCGAAGTCGGAGCAGAAGCGCCACGTTGACGGCCAGCAGGGCGAGCAGGATGCCCGCGGCCGCGGAGACGACGAATACCATTGCGATCGCCAATGCCTGCGTCATCACTGTTTGCCCTTCCGTCACCTTGACTCACGCCCTGTCACCAGGGCACGCACGCGAGCTCGCTGTAGAGGTAGTCGATCTGGTGTGGCTCCAGGCCGGCACCGCGGTACATCTTGGGTCTGTCCCGAAGTCGGAACGACATCAACGGCAGCCCCGGCTCGCCGCCGATGACGCGCCGCTCGATCAACGTCGCGACCAGTCCGCGACGCATCAGCAGATGACGGGTCAGCGGCACCAGCGCGCGATGAAACAGTGCGGTATCACTGACGTACAGAATCATCGCGTAACCCAGGCCGGACCCGTGGCGGAACTCCCGGTACATCACGTAACCGGTTTCGTCGCCGTGCACCAGCACCACGTGTCGTGCTGCGAGCGCTCGCGCATGGTCGCGGTAGAGCTGCAGCTCGGCACCGACAAGCGTGTTCTCGATATCGCGGTGGTCGGTAATCACTCTGGTTCGCCGCGGCACGCTCGGCCACGGCACGTTAGGGATCAGTGCGGCGGCGGTGTCCAGGAAGGAGAACTTCATCCATGCCAGGATCTCCTGCGAGCCGCGGTTGGGCGTCAGCACGGTGAAGTGGTAGCTGTCCTGTGCCAGGATCGCGTTGACCAGGGACATGCTCGCGGAACGGTATTCGGCAAGCACACACCAGGTGCCGATATTGCAGAACCTCTCGACACGGCCCTCCCGGACCCGCTCGGAGTAGAGCGCCAACACCGCACCGACGACACGCTGACCGTCCTTGAGCATGAAGCCGTGATTGGGCCGGTTCACCTGCCACTGCGCACTCGCGCACGCCTGCATCCACCGAATGTTGCCATCGTGATTGTCCCTCAGGAAGTCCGCCACCTCGGGCAGGTCCTCATCGGTGATCGCGACGGGCGTCATGTCACGGCGGTTGCGCCCGCGGCGATGCACTCTGCTGTCCGCAGTACCCATTCCGGTCCCGCCTGCCCTGCCCTAACTGTCTCCGGATGTGGCCACCGGCGCGAGGTGTACCGGGCCGTCCGGAATCGGGTCGTCTTGCTCGCCTTTCGCGAGTAGCGCTGCTTCCCAGGGGTGTTCCCCGTTCTTACGCCACCACGCCTGCCCGAGCGCCGGTAGAGTGTCGATCGGATCGAAGTACGGGTACACCCGGCTGAGTGCGTCCGGGTCGCTGGCCTCCAGTCCGGTGCGATAATTCTTGCTCCAGTAGGAGATCCCGAGGTTCCGGTCGTACCGGACCACTTGGTGCACCCACCGCTTCCCGACGTAGGGCACGTCGCAGACCACCCGTGGTGTCGCGAAGCCAGGTAGGTACCCCATGATCGCCAGCTGCAATCGCTGGGCCTGCGCGAGCGAGGTCCGCCAGTGTTCGGCGTTCGGGATCATGTCGCACATGTAGAAGTAATAGGGCAGTATGTTCGCCTCCCCCTGCAGCGCGAAACACAGATCCAGCAGGTCCGAGGTGGTGGCGTTGACGCCGCGCATCAACACTCCCTGGTTGCGGACGTCGCGCAGCCCCGCGTCGAGCAGTCCGCGGGTGGCGGCCGCGACGAGCGGAGTCACCGACTGCACGTGGTTGATGTGTGTGTGCATCGCCAGGTTGACCCCGCGGGCTGCGGCAAGGCGTGCCACGCGATGGACTCCGTCGACCACCTTGAGCTGCATCCAGTGTTGTGGCAGCGCGGCCAGCGCCTTGGTCGCCAGCCGGATGTCGCGGATCGTGTCAATCTGAAGTAGCTGCGTCACAAAAGATTCCAGGCGAGGCCAGGGCACGTTGCCGACGTCGCCGCCCGACACCACCACATCACGCACCGTCGGGGTGGATCGAAGGTAGTCCAGCATGCGATCTTGCCGGTCAGCCGGTTGCAGCGTGAGCCGAGTCTTGGTGACCGTCGCTGTGGAGTTCCCGATCAGGTCCATCCGCGTGCAGTGCCCGCAGTACTGCGGGCAGGTCGACAGCAGCTCGGCCAGCACCTTGGTGGGATAACGATGTGTCAAACCCTCGACGACCCACATGTCGCTCTCGTGCAGGGAATCCCGCTCGGCGTACGGATGCGAGCACCATTCCGAGTGCCGGTCGCTCAGGACCGGGAGCATGTACCGCCGGATCGGATCGCCGTAGAACGCCTCGGTGAATCCCCGGCCGGCCGGATCGCGTTCGGGGGTCATGGTGTTGAGCATCTGCGGAGGCAACAGCATCGACATCGTCGACCGCTGCTGCTGGTCGGCCGCGAGGTCGGCGTAGAACCGTTCGTCGAGCAGGTTGCCGAGAACCGCCCGCAGTTGTCCGATGTTCTTGATCGAGTGTGCGCGTTGCCACTGCGGGTCCTGCCACTCGGTGTCGGTGACGGTGGACCAGCCCGGGTAGCGACGCCAGTCCGGCTCGGCCAACAGCCGTCGCACATAGGAATACGGTTGCTCCGCCACCGCGGTGAATCCGCTGTCCTCGGGTTCGACGAGTGTGGTCATCGCACCAGAGCCTTTCTTGAATCGGTCGCCGCAGCGGCGATGTCCGTCAACTCGGCCGCAACACGTTGCCCCGACCTGATCGCGCCTTCCATCAACCCGAAGAACTCCAGGCTGGTCTCCGTGCCCGCCCAGTGGATACGGCCGTGGGGGTGGGTCAGCGTCGGCCCCAGCCGCAGCCAGTCGCCCGGGCCGAAGAGCGCGGCGTAACAGCCCCTGCTGTACTTCTCGGCCAGCCAGTCGGTGACGGTGCACCCCGCGGGCGCCGGCAGGTCAGGGAAAAGCCTGCGGGTATGGGCCAGCGCCGCGGTCAACTTGTCCGAAGACGACAGTCGCGAGAACGCCGTTGCCGCCTCGCCGGTGACGAAACCCGTGAGTACTCCTGCTGATTCGTCCGGTGGCGAATCGTCGACGGTGGACAGCAGCGGCCCGCCGGTGCTCACCGACCAGCCGGACAGTCCGCGGTCCCGCCACACCGGCGCGGGAAACCCCAGTTGCACCTTGATCGCACAACCGCGACCGGTGACCTCCGACGCCCGTGGCGCCGGCAGACCCGGCCGGAAGTCGATCCGCTGCGCGAGCAGCGGCGGGAGGGCCACGACCACCCGGTCGGCCCGATGGGTCGAGCGCGCACCGTCGGAGTCCGACACGCAGCGCACCAGCACACCGTCGTCGTCCTGTTCGATCGCGTGCACCGGCTGCTGCAGGTGCACCCGGTCGCCGAGCTGCGCTGCGAGTGCCTCACACAGCAGATGTGAGCCGCCGTCGATCCGCCACTGCTGGGCGCCACCCTCGAACGCGTTGAGATACCTGATACCGCCGCCGGATCGGAGGTAAAAGGCCATGTGCAGCGCCGAGATCGCCGCCGGGTCGGCGGCCATCATCTCCCCGAGGAACAACGGGAAGAACGTGTGCGCGTCCGCACGTATGTCCTCATCGGCCAGCCAGCGCGCTGCTGAGATCCGGTCCAGCTGTTGCGCACCGGGTGTCAGCCAGGGCGCATCGGGGTGTACCCGCTCGACGAGATCCTCGAGCCGGTCGAAGAGATCACCCAGCGCGATCGCGTTCAGCGGGGGCACCCGCCCCGGCGAGGTGGAGCGTTGGTCACCGATCAGGAAGGTGCTCTCCCCCGCCATCGCCGTGGACGCGAGCTTCAGGCCGTGCCGGTCGATCAGTCTGAGCAGTTCGGTGTGCCGGACCCCGAGGTAGGCGGCACCTCCGTCGCCGACGGCGCCGTCTGCGACCGACACCCCGTGCATCCGGCCGCCCACGCGGTCGCGCGCTTCCAGCACGAGGACCTCCGCCCCGTCGGCTGCCAACTCGACTGCGGCGGTGAGTCCGGCCAGCCCGGCGCCGATGACGACGACGCGCATACCTCCGGCACTCACGACGTCACGGCCGCGGTGAGATCGAAAAGCCCCTCCGGCGTGGGATAGTCGACCATGTCGTCGTAGGTCAACTCGATCCCGAAGTCCCGCGCGATCGCACTGAGCACCCTGGTCGCCAACAGAGAATCGCCGCCGAGCTCGAAGAAGTCCGAGTGTTCGTCCACCTCGGGGATGTTCAAGACCCGACGGAAGATTCCGGCGATGTGTTCGGCGCTCATCGGCGTGCTCCTTTGTTGTTGCTGTCCACTACGGCACGCTGCGTCGCAGCGCGGTCGACCTTTCCGCTGGCCGTGTACACCAGCTCTTCCACGAACCGGACCCGGCTCGGCACGAACTGTGACGGCAGGCGCTCACCGAGGTATCGCTTGAGATCTCCGCCGGTAACCTCGCGCGTGGCCACCACGTAAGCCGTCAGCGCCGTTCCGCCCAGTAACCGTTCCCCGACCACCACCGCTCGGCTGACCGCCGGGTGAGAGGTCAGTTGCATCTCCACCTCAGCGGGGTGCACGCGCACGCCGCGCACCTTGACCTGCTGATCGGCGCGGCCTCGCGAGTAGAGCAGGCCGTTCTCCCCGCGGACGACGACATCGCCGGTGTGGAACCATCGCTGCGGTCCGTCACCGTGATCGGCGACGCGGAACGCGTCGGCCGTCAGGTCCGCTGCCCCGAGGTATCCGGTCGCCAGGCCGGGTCCTGAGATCAGCAGCTCACCGTCATCGGTGACGTGGTCGCGCACATGGGGTAGCGGTCGGCCGATAGGCGCCTCGGCGTCCCCTGCGGCGAGGCGCGGTTCGGCGCCGCGACCGCTCAGCTGCACCGCATGGGTGATCATCGTGGTCTCGGTGCACCCGTAGGTGTTCAGTAGCCCGATGTGCCCGGTGTCGAGATCACGCCATTGCCGTAGCCGAGTCGGATCGACCCGCTCACCACCGATGACCACCAGCCGCACACAGTCCGGCAATCCCGCATTCCCGTCGTTGAGAAAGAGCACGAGCTCGTGCCAGAACGCCGTGGGCAGGTCGAGCACCGTGATCTCCTGCTCGGCGAGCATGCGCAAGAACGTCGGAAACGATCCCGTGTGCGCGCGGTCGTCGAAGACGACTGCGGCCCCGGCGGTCAGCGCGGGCAGCATCTCTTCGAGGCAGGTGTCCCATCCGAGGGACGAGAACTGGAGAACACGGTCGTCCGGCGTGAGAGCGAACAGATTTTTCAGCGCACGCACCGTGACCGTCAGCGCCTTGCGAGACACGGCCACCGGCTTGGGCGTGCCGGTGGAGCCGGAGGTGCACAGCACGTATGCGGCATCGGTGCCACGCCACCGCGGCACCGGTAGCAGTTCGACCTGCGGCCCGTCATACGGGCTCTGCTCGGCGGCGACCAGCCGATCCACTCCCAGTACGGTGGCGATGATCTTCCGGCGGCCTGCCGGGGACGCGGCATCGACCGGGCAGTAGGTCGCGTCGGCCTGCAGGATCCCGAGCAGGTGCTGGGCTGCGGACGGATGGTGCGAGACAAGTACGCCAATCAACCCTGACGGGCTCTTGGCGTCTCCCAGATGCCCGACGTCACAACGGGATGCGGTGATCCGCACCGCCTTGGCGAAGTCGCGGTAGTCGGTGGTGACGCCGTTGTGGACGACGGCAGCCCGGTCCGGCCAGCGACGGGCCGTGGCGGTGAAGTCGGCGACCACGTCGGCCGGCTCGGACTCACGCGCGCCGGCGACGCCGGCCAGGGGTGTGCCGTGGCGCCTCATTCGACTGTCACCGACTTGGCCAGGTTCCGCGGTTTGTCGACGTCTCGTCCCAACGCCACCGCGAGGGTCCGGGCCAGCACCTGCAGCGGTATGGTCGCCGCGATCGGACCCCAGGGTGCACCGAGCTCGCCGAGGACCGGCACCGAGCTGCCGGCGCCGCCGATCGTGATGACGCGGCCGCCACGGGCCGCCACCTCGGCGATGTTGCAGGCCAGTTTCGCGTCACCGTTGTCCACGACGACGACGGGGGTGCCGGGTCCGACCAGAGCCAGCGGACCGTGCTTGAGCTCGCCGGCCGGGCAGTGCTCGGCCCACCGGTAGGTGAGCTCCTTCAGCTTCAACGCACCCTCGGCGGCGTACGGCACACCCGACCCCCGAGCAATGAAGATGAACCCGGGGGCTGACACGAGGTCTTCCACGATCGGCGGTATCAGGCGACGAGCACCGGCAGCGGCGGCAGCGAGCTGGTCCGGCACGCGCCGAAGATCGTCGACGATCCTGGCAGCCGTCCCGGCCGGCAGCCGGTCCATGGCCACCATCGCCGAGATCATCACGGCCGCCCCCGAGATGACCTGGCACACGAAGGTCTTGGTGGCGGCCACCCCGATTTCCGGACCCGCCGAACAGTCGACGACCGCATCCGCCAGCCGCGACAGCGTGGAGTGGGTGCTATTGGTGAGCGCGAGGATGCGTGAGTCGCGCAGCGCGCGGGACTCCATCGCGCGCAGCACGTCGGCGGTCTCCCCGGACTGGCTGATGGCCATGGTCAGCTGGTCGGCGTCGGCGACGTCCGCCGCGGCCTCGCTGGCGATGGTGGCGGCCACCGGCAGAGCGCCGACCGAACGTACGAGATTGCCGATCACGTTGCCGGCGTTGAGGGAAGTGCCGCATCCGACGACACGCAGCCGTCCGAACGGCGGAAGGCCCATTCGGTCCCAGAGCGCCCCGGTCGCGATGTCCGGTGCCAGGCCCTCGATCAGGAGTGCCGCCGCTCCCGGTTGTTCGTCGATCTCCTTGGCCATGTAATCGGCGTAGTCGTGCAACTCCACATCGCTGCTGCGCCACAGGCACCGGTTGGCGGCGGGTGGCGATATGAACACTCCGGAGCGGCACCACCGGTCGGTGTCCAGTTCGACGATGTCACCCTCATCGAGGACCCGGAACTCGTCGGCCCAGTCGGCGACTGCCGCGATGTCGCTTGCAGCGAAGTCCCCGTGATCAGTGTGGGCCACCAGTAGCGGAGATCCGTTGGCCGCGACGGCGATACGCCCGGTGCCCTCTTCCAGAACGGCAAGCGCCCAGGATCCCTCGGCCCTGGCGAGCGCTTTCTGTACGGCCTGCACGAGATCTTCTTCGGCGAACCTCTCGTCCTCGATGAGGTGGCACAGCACTTCGCTGTCCACCGTGGTAGCGAAGATATGGCCGGCACCGGTGAGTTCGGCGCGGAGTTGGTCGGCATTCTCGATGATGCCGTTGTGCACGACGCTGATCTGCCCTGTGCAGTCGGCGTGAGGGTGTGCGTTGCCCGGTGTGACCGAGCCGTGTGTCGCCCACCGCGTGTGCCCGATCCCCGCTCCGTTGAACTGGGGCCCGTTCCACTTTCCGAGCAGTCCGTCGAGATCGTCCATCCGGCCGGTCGTCCGCAGGCGGACGACCTCACCGTCGGTGGTCTGCAGTGCCACGCCCACCGAGTCGTATCCGCGGTACTCGAGCCGCCGCAGGCCCACCCGCAGGTACTCGACCGCCGGCCGGTGCGTCCGGCACGCAATGATTCCGCACATCACCGAACTCCTTCGGAACGGTCGATTGGTGGGGGATCCCGAAATCCCGGCATTCGTTTCGCGGACAGACCGTCCTGAAAACCTGATACCGACGACACAAGGTGTTGAACATCCCCCGCAAACACATTTCAACTATCTGGCCCGCAACATCTTTGGTAAATGGGCCATGGGAGCGATTTCCCGCCTGTGCCCCGGGCTGAACCGGGGACTAGTTCGGTCGTAGACCCTGCACGGTGCACACGTTGCGCGCGATCGCTGCCGCTTGCTCGCGCGAGGTGACACCCAGCTTGTTCAGCACACTGTGTACGTGGTTCTTCACCGTGTGCACGGCGATGCAGAGACTCTCCGCGATTTCACGGTTCGCCATCCCGGCCTCGAGCATGCGGAGGATCTCGATCTCGCGGGCCGTCAAGACGACCTCCTTCGACGGTGGGCGGCGCTGTGCGGCCAGGGCCGAAAGCCGCCGGAGCAAAATTCCGGAAACGCTGGCTGGACAGGATGATTCCCCGGCAGCAACCCTGCGGATCAGCATGAGAAGATCGTCGAGCGATTCATTGCGCATGTGGTATCCGACCGCGCCTGCTTCCGCGCATTCGACGATCACGGACTCATCGTCCTCGGATACCCCTATGACGACCACTCGCGCCCCGGGTTCGATTTTCAATATCTGCCGCAGCAACGTGGAGCTGTCGTGAGTCGCCATGTTCAACAGGATCACCTGGGGAGGCGTCGCGTCGAGTTCTGTGAGGAGCGACGCCAGATCCCAGGCCACCTCGGTTGTGACGCCACTGTGTCGTCCGCTCAAGACGCCGACCAGGCACTCACGGTAGAGCGTGCAGTCGTCGACGACCAGCACTCTGGTGTCGTACCTGGCGGTGGCGCGCTGATGGTCACTCGGAAAGATTCCCCCGACCGCGACACCCGCGTCGAGGTCGAGCAGCCGCGAAGTGGTCGAATTCACGGCAAGGCAACGGAAATCATCCATGTCGCCGCTCCGGCGGTCGAAGCTCTCGCGACTCGGTCAGCGGTCGGCTCCCGATCCGGTGCCACCCTGGAAGCCGATGCGCACCGAGACAGTCACGGTGACAGTGGGTTTGGCTAACGGACTTGTCGGGAACCCGCTTGATATCCGACTCATGGTTCACGCCACAACTATCGGCGCAGGCTACCCCTGCCGTATATGGGCCATCAGAACCAATTTTGACTAGGCCCGGATCCAGGACCATCGTATGGTTCTCGATCCAGATCCAGATCCTGGGACAGGGCCGCCGCTTCCGCGCGAGAACTGACCCCGAGCTTGGTCAGCAGGCTGTGAACATGACTTTTGACGGTATGGACCGCGATCGACAGGTGGTCGGCGATGTCCTGGTTCGAGCGGCCCAGCCTGAGCAGGCGAAGGATCTGGATCTCCCGCGACGTAAGACCCGGATTTCTGACGATCCGGCGCGGTCGACCCGCAACTGAGGACGCGCGCCGGAGAAGTATTGCGGAGACCTCGGCGGGGCAGACGATCTCGCCCCGCGTGACTGCGTTGATCAGGATCAGGAGGTCTGCCAGCGAATCCGCTCGCATGTGGTAGGCCGCCACTCCGGCCTCTGCGCACGCGACAAGCACATCTTCATCGTCGCCCGACGCGCCGACCGCGATCACGGGCGCCCTCGGGCTCAGGCTGGTGGCGGCCCGGAGGAACGTCTGCACACCGATCGTGGCGAGATTGAGCAGGATCACCAGTGGCGAGACCGCTCCGAGACTCCCGATGAGAGAAGGCAAGTCCCAAGCCGTGCGGACCGGACGCACCCCGTTTGCCTCCAGCGCCGACGCCAGCGCGTCCCGGTAGAGCGCGCAGTCATCGATGATGAGGACGTTACCGGGGGCAGCGTGCCGTCGGTCACCGTTGGTCGATTGACCTGTCATGTCTGCCACGCTCGGAGGACACCATGCCTCAATCGCTCGTCGTATTGCCGGATGGACCGTCGTCTCCTCCGGATGAATGGGAGTCACCACCACCGGTGGGCGATCCGTCACCACCGCCGGTAGACGTACCGTCTCCACCACCAGTGGTGGAGCCCTCGCCGTCACCGTTTGTCAGCCCGCCGGACGTCGAGCCCTCGTTTCCAGACGATGAACCGCCGGCCGAATTTTCCTCTTGGCCGGACGAATCTCCGTCGTCGACCTCGTCGGAGTCCCCGTCCGGGTCGGAACCGGCGCCCGGTTCCGGGCCGTCGAACGGCCCGCCCGGATCGCCCCCGCCCGAGGGCGGAGCCGAGGTCGGCACCGGATCCGGCACGTAGCTCGGAGGCGCTTCCGTAGGCGTCGGAGGCGCTGAATACGTTGGGGGCGTGTATGTCTCAACGGGCTCCGGTGCAGGCGCAGGTGGAGGAGGCGGCGGGGGTGGAGGAGGCGGCGGGGGTGGAGGAGGCGGCGGTGCCATCGCCGTGTGGGTGGCCGGCCCCGGCAAGTCGGAGGCCACCGGGGCAACCGACCGAGCGGGTGTCGGGACCGGCCCTGACACGGGCGGCGTCATCGCGGCCACGGCTTCGAGTGAAACGGTGAGCCGGTGAAAAACCCCGAGATCGACGAACTTCGGCATCATCCGGCCCAACACCGGAGACAGTTCGTCGAGCACCTGGACCGGCAACCGGTGCAGCAAGGCGTTCAGATAGAGCAGCCACTCCGCCAGCATCCTGGGCGAAAGCGCGATTCCGTTTCCACCCCCTCCGCCTCCACCGCTGAATCCGCCGAACATGGCGACCCGAAGGTCCAGCACGTCCGTGGGATCCGCCTGGATCCCGACAGCTTCTAGCACGTCCTGCAACCCGTAGGTTTCCACCAGCGTCGCGAACGTGTTCGCAGGCACGGTAACGGGCATCTGCGCAAGGATCTGCGCTACCTGCAGCAGGTCGGCCAGGCCGGTTTGTCTGAGCTCGGCGGCGTGCTTGACGGATATGGATTCGACGCGGACCGGAAGGCCGAATGCTCGGTCGAGGGCGGGAAGCTCGAGCATGCCGAAGATGGGCACCTCGTCGGGAGCGGGATACAGCGAGGCACTGAATGCCAGTCCACCCGCGACAAGCGCCGCGATCAGCGAGCGGGTCGATCTCCGGCCGCTGTCGAGCGATCCCTCGTCTCTGTCTGACATGCCGCCCCTCCTGGTCTGTCGAGCCGGGAGGAGCTGCCGTCAGCTTGGGCACGGTATCGCGGTGGCCCGTGTGCTCCGCCCTGCTCTACCAACTATCAACCGGGCTGTGGCGCAACGTACATGGACCGATGGAGCGATTTTCGGCTCTGGACCTTGCCTAGTTCCCGCTGACGCAGGACGGTCGCGGTCGTGTCCGAAAGTGGGCCGCCGCCTCGCCGCGGGACCGGACACCGAGCTTGTTCAACACGCTGTGAACATGGTTCTTGACGGTGTGCAGAGTGATATACAGCTCATCCGCGATATCTCGGTTAGTGAGCCCCATTTCGAGCATCCGCAGAATCTCCATCTCGCGGGTGGTCAGATCCGGTTCCGCTGGACCGGATCGTTCGGAGGCGATGGCTGCCAGACGTCGCATCAGCACGGCGGTGATGCTCGGCGAGCACGACGACTCCCCCGCCGCGACATCGCCGACCACGGTGAGCAGTTCGCCGAGGGACTGTGACCGAAGGTGATATCCGGCGACCCCGGCCTCGGCGCATGCGATGATCTCGGACTCGTCGTCATCCGCGACGCAGACGGCGATCACCTTGATCGACGGCGCCGCCTGCCGTATTGCGACCAGCATCGCAAGGCTGTCGCGCGTCGTCATACTCAACAGGACGATCTGCGGGGCCGAGTCGGCTGTCGCCACGCGCAGGGAGGGCGCATCCCATGCCATGGTCGGGCTCGCGCCGTCCTCGCGCAGCACGGTCGCGAGATTCTCCCGCTGGAGAGTGCAGTCGTCGATGATCAGAATCCGGATCGCGGCGCACCGGGACCTACCGCGGTCACCGACGCCGATGTCAGCCTCCTGCACCGTGGCGACGCAGTCGATCGTGTTCCCCAGATGAGCCATCGGGTGCCCCCGCTCCGCTATCGACATGCCGCCGTGCCGGCGATATGCCATCCCCCCCACCATTGCCCCTGTAAGACCTGCCCCACGCAGCAACCCCGCCTCAGAGAAAGTCCCTTGAGGCGCTGCGCTGACGGCATGGACAATTATGGGTGTTTGCTGAAATCGCCGTCAAGCGTAAATTCGGCCGAACCTGTGTAGTAGTCACGAAGTCAAAGAGCCAATCGGCCGATCCTCAGGCAAATCAATCGAGTTGTCCGAGGTGGCGCTATGTCCACTGCTTTGTTAGGTGATCGCGCATCGTGGTCCTACCCACGGGTTTGACCGGCAATGAACGAGGCAACCGGTGGCCGTGCCCACCACCCAGGGTTGCGCCGAGGTCCGATGCAACGGTAGGAAAGTTAGCTGCCGCTGTGGGTGTCAGCCAAGGATGAGCCCAGAGGTGGGCACCCCGGTTCCGGCCGTGACCAACACGTGCTCGACCCCGGGCACCTGGTTCACCGACGTCCCACGCAGCTGGCGCACACCTTCGGCGATGCCGTTCATGCCGTGGATGTACGCCTCGCCGAGCTGCCCGCCGTGGGTGTTGATCGGCAGCCGACCACCGATCTCGATGGCCCCACCGGCGATGAAGTCCTTGGCCTCACCCTTGGCGCAAAAACCCAGCTCCTCGAGCTGGATCAGGGTGTACGGCGTGAAGTGGTCGTAGAGGATCGCCGTCTGGATGTCCTCGGGGGACAACCCACTCTGCTCCCACAGCTGGCGACCGACCAAGCCCATTTCGGGCAGCCCCAGCTCCTCGCGGTAGTACGAATACATGGTGAACTGATCGACGCCCGCAGCCTGGGCGGCCGCCTCGATGACCGCGGGCCGGTGCTTGAGATCCTTGGCCCGCTCCGGGGTGGTCACCACGATGGCGACACCGCCGTCGGTCTCCTGGCAGCAGTCCAGAAGCCGCAACGGCTCAGCGATCCACCGGGAGTTCTGGTGGTCCTCGATGGTGATGGGCTTGCCGTAGAAGTGCGCCTTCGGGTTGTTGGCCGCATGCTTGCGGTCGGCGACGGATACGGCGCCGAAATCGGCACTGGTGGCGCCATATTCGTGCATATACCGCCGGGCGATCATGGCGACCGAGGCTGCGGGTGTGCTGAGACCGTGCGGATACGACCAGCTGTACTCGACACCACGCGAATCGGCGTTGACAGTCAGGCCGGTCATCACCTGACCGAACCGGTGCTCGGAGCGCTCGTTGAAGGCCCGATAGGCGACCACCACCTCGGCGACACCGGTGGCGACCGCCAGCGCCGCCTGTTGCACGGTGGCTGCGGCGGCGCCACCGCCGTACCCGATCTGACTGAAGA
This sequence comes from Mycobacterium sp. ZZG, assembly GCF_054786995.1. Lineage (NCBI taxonomy): Bacteria > Bacillati > Actinomycetota > Actinomycetes > Mycobacteriales > Mycobacteriaceae > Mycobacterium > Mycobacterium sp. ZZG. The sequence goes on along the minus strand of NZ_JBTBFV010000025.1, from coordinate 14,896 downwards.
ACGTCAGCTCGCCGATCCCGGTGGAACGGGCGACCGCGGTCTCCAGGTTCGAGTCCATCGTGAAGGTCACCAGACCGTCGACGTCGGCGGGTGACAAGCCGGCGTCGTCGAGCGCGTCCAGCACAGCCTCGGCGGCCAGACGTAGCTCGCTGCGTCCCGAGTTCTTGGAGAAATCGGTCGCCCCGATACCGCCGATCGCAGCCTTGCCGGAGAGGCCGGTCATGATTCTGCCCCCATAGATAGTGTGGCCGTGGCGATGACGTGATTGCCGAGGCTGTTGGCACCCACCACCTTCACGGTGGCGACACCGTCCTCTACGGCGGTGACCTCGCCGGTGAAGGTGATGGTGTCGTAGGCGTACCACGGCACACCGAGGCGCAGCCCGATCGACTTGATCCGCGCGGACGGTCCGGCCCAGTCGGTCAGATAACGCTGCACCAGACCGGTGTCGGTCAGGATATTGACGAAGATGTCCTTGGATCCCTTGGCCTGCGCCTTGTCCCGGTCGTGGTGCACGTCCTGGTAGTCGCGGGTGGCGATCGCCGTGGAGACGATGAACGTCGGGTCACCATGGATCTTCAGCTCGGGCAGCGTGGCGCCGACCTCGAGGGCAGGTGAGGTCATCGGGCCGGCTCCCACGCGTACAGCGTCCAGGCGGGGCTGATGTCACTGTCAGGGAAGTCGATGAACGTTGCGCGCACGGGCATTCCGATCTGCACTTCGCTGGGGTCGATGTCGCGCAGCTCGCCGAGCATGCGCACGCCTTCGTCGAGTTCGACCAGGGCTATCACGAACGGCAGCCTGCGGCCAGGCACCTGGGGTGCGTGGTGCACCACGTAGCTGAACACGGTGCCGGTCCCGGCGGCCACCACGTAATCGGACTCCGCGGTCGGTTCCTTGTGGTCCTTCCACACCGCCGGAACCGGAGGGTGTTGTAGCGTGCCATCAGGGCGGCGCTGGATGCGCAGCTCATGGGCGTTGACGCCGTCCCAGAAGAACTGAGTGTCCTTCGAGGCGGCCGGCCGCATCAATTTGTCCGGGTCCAGGTCGTCCGGCACCGCCGGGTTGTCCCCGGCGCGAGGCCGGAATTTCATGATGCGCCAGTTCATCTCGGCGACGGGCTCGCCGCCGGCGACCGTCCAGGTGATGAGCTGGTTGATGAAGTAGCCCTCGCCAAGGGCAGTCTGCTTGGGGCCCACCACATCGGTGATGTCGGCGTGGATGGTCAGTTCCTCGCCCGGCTGCACGTACCGGTGATAGGTCTGCTCGCAATTCGTCGCGACCACGCCGACGAAGCCGGCATCGTCGAAGAGCTGCATCATCTTCGACAACGGATCGTCGTCGGAGCGGCCCTGACCGAGCCCGCCCATCGTCCACACCTGGATCATCGCCGGCGGCGCCACGATACCGGGATGCCCTGCTGCCCTCGCGGCTTCCTCGTCGACGTAGATCGGGTTCTTGTCACCGATGGCATCCACCCAGTGATGAATCATCGGCTGGTTCACAGGATCTCGACCGTTGCGCGGTTCGCTCTTACCGGCCGCCTTGATCTCCTCGATACCGGCCTGCAGGTCACTCACCGCGGAACCCTCGGCACTCTCAGACCCGACGCGGCGATCATCTCGCGCATCACCTCGTTGACACCGCCGCCGAATGTGATGACCAGGTTGCGCTTGGTCATCTTGTCCAGCCAGTCCAGCAGCCGGGAGGTCTCCGGATCCGCGGGATTGCCGTACGTGCCGACGATCTCTTCGGCCAGCCGGCCGACCTCCTGGATGCGTTCGGTCGAGAAGACCTTGGTGGCGGCCGCATCCGCGACCGCGATGGTCTCCCCCGATGCTGCGACCTGCCAGTTGAGCAACTCGTTGACCCGCCAGATCACCTTGATCTGGCCGAGGAGTCGCTTGACGTCGCCGTGATCGAGCGGGGTCGTGCCGTCCGAGCCGGGTTTGGCCGCCCATGCGTGCACCTGGTCGTAGATCCCGGCGATCCGCCCGGCGGGGCCGAGCCCCACCCGCTCGTGGTTGAGCTGGGTGGTGATCAGCTTCCACCCGCCGTTCTCCTCACCGACGAGCATGTCGGCGGGCACCCGCACGTCGTTGTAGTACGACGCGTTGGTGTGGTGTGCCCCGTCGGACAGGATGATGGGCGTCCACGAGTAGCCCGGGTCCTTGGTGTCGACGATCAGGATCGAGATGCCCTTGTGCTTGGCGGCTTCCGGGTCGGTGCGGCACGCCAGCCAGATGTAGTCGGCGTCGTGGGCACCGGTGGTCCACATCTTCTGCCCGTTGACGATCCACTCGTCTCCGTGCCGCACCGCCGACGTCCGCAGCGATGCAAGGTCGGTGCCGGCCTCGGGCTCGGAGTAGCCGATCGCGAAATGGATGTCGCCGGAAAGGATTCCAGGAAGGAACTTCTTCTTCTGTTCCTCGGTGCCGTGCACCTGCAACGTGGGGCCCACGGTCTGCAGTGTCACCATCGGCAGCGGCACATCGGCACGGTTGGCCTCGTTGACGAAGATCTGCTGCTCGACCGGGCCGAAACCGAGGCCGCCGTACTCCTTGGGCCAGCCGACCCCGAGCTTGCCGTCCGAGCCCATCCGCTTGATCACCGCGCGGTAGGCCTCGTTGTGCCGGTCGGACTCCATCGCGGCCGCCTCATCGGGGGTGATGAGCGTCGAAAAGTATTCCCGCAGTTCGGCTTGCAGCTTGCGCTGTTCCGGCGTCAGTTCGATGTACATCTATTGTGTCCTGTCGCTTCCGTCGCCCAGGCCGGCTCCCACCAGATCCAGACGGTGTGACGGACCGCCCAGCAGCCGGGTCAGGTCTTTGATCGACGAGTAATAGCGGTCCATCGGGTAGGTGATGTCCATCCCCATACCGCCGTGCAGGTGATGACAGAGCCGCATCGCCGGCGGAGCCTGGGAGGTCAGCCAGAACCCCAGAACCGCCAGGTCCTCCTCGACGTCGAGACCTTCGCTCAGTCGCCACATCACCGAGGTGGACAGCAGAGAGATGGTCCGCGAGGCGATGTAGACCTCCGAGAGCTGGGCGGCGACGGTCTGGAACGTCGACAGCGGCCTGCCGAACTGTTCGCGGGTGGCGACGTAGTCGGCGGTCAGTCGCAGCGCACCGGCTACCAGGCCGGCGGCGAACGCGCCGACTGCCCCCAGCGCCAGCTGGTTGACCCGGTGGGCGGTCGCCCGGTCGAGCACGTCGTCGTCGGCGACGGCGACGTCGGTGAACGTCAGCACGTACTCGTCCGAGCCGTTCGAGGTCGGTGTCCTGGTCGCTGTCAGACCGCCGGCATCCGCGGGAACCACCACGACGCCGCCGTCGATGGTCACCACCACCCAATCCGCCTGTGCGGCATAGCCAACCGCAACCTTGGTGCCGTTGAGCTTTCCCGCGGCGAGTGTGACGGCGGGCCGGTCCGGCAGCTGTGCGCCGGGCTCGTTGAGCGCCAGCGTCACCACCGAGCCCTTGCCCACTCCGGCCAGGTAACGGTCCTGCTGGGCTTCCGAGGCCAGGTCGAGCAGCACCGCGGTCGCCCCGAGTGTGACGAGCGCCGGGCTGACCGTGCCGTGCCGGCCGATCTCGGTCAGCGCGGTTGCGATCTCTGCGAGACCCACACCGTCACCGCCGAGTCGCTCCGGCACGCCCAGCGCCGTCACTCCGCCGGAAACCAAAGCCTCCCAGGTGTTGTCACGCTCGAGCACCGACGTCACCACATCGGCGACAGCCTGCTGCCCCTCGTCCGGACTGAAATCCACCGACTCCTCCTTGAGCCCTAATGAACCTGTCGACGCGTCAGTGCTGCACGGGGCACTTCTGCCCGGTTGCCGGCTCGCCGGCGCCGGTGTAATCCACCTGCCAGTGTTTGATTCCGTTGAGCCAGCCGGACTTCAGCCGCTCGGGCTCACCGATGGGCTTCAGATCGGGCATGTGGTCGGCGACGGCGTTGAAGATGAGGTTGATGGTCATCTTGGCCAGGTTCGCGCCGATGCAGTAGTGCGCACCCGTCCCACCGAATCCGACGTGCGGATTGGGGTTACGCAGGATGTCGAACTTGTCGGGGTCCTCGAAGACCTCGTCGTCGAAATTGGCCGAGCGGTACGACATCACGACGCGCTCGCCCTTCTTGATCTGCACGCCACCGAGCTCGGTGTCTTGCAGGGCAGTGCGCTGGAAGGCCGACACCGGGGTGGCCCAGCGGACGATCTCGTCGGCGGCGGTCTCGGGGCGTTCCTTCTTGTACAGCTCCCACTGCTCGGGGTTCTGCGAGAACGCGATCATGCCGTGGGTGATCGAGTTGCGGGTGGTCTCGTTGCCGGCCACGGCGAGCATCACCACAAAGAAGCCGAACTCGTCGTCGGAGAGCTTCTCACCGTCGATGTCGGCCTCGATCAGCTTGGTGACGATGTCTTCGGTCGGGTTGGTGGCCCGCTCCTCCGCCATCTTCATCGCATAGGTGATCAGCTCGAACGAGGACATCGCCGGATCGACGTCGGCGTACTCCGGATCCTCGCCGGCGGTCATCTCGTTGGACCAGCGGAAGAGCTTGTCGCGATCGTCCTGCGGGACGCCGAGCAGTTCGGCGATGGCCTGCAGCGGCAGCTCACAGGACACCTGCTCGACGAAGTCGCCGGTACCCTCGGCCGCCGCGGTCTCGGCGATCTTCTGCGCGCGCTGGCGCAGTTCTTCTTCGAGCCGTCCGACGGCGCGCGGGGTGAACCCACGCGAGATGATCTTGCGGAGCCGAGTGTGCTGCGGGGCGTCCATGTTCAGCAGGACGGCCTTCTGCAGGTCGATCGCGTCACGGGTCATGTCCTTCGGCCAGACCGGGATCGCCCCGTCTGGGGAGCTGCCGAAGATGTCGTTGCGCTTGGACACCTCCTTGACGTCGGCGTGCTTGGTGACGAGCCAGTAGCCCTTGTCACCGAATCCACCCGTTCCGCCGGGCACGTCGACCCAGTGGATAGGCTCGGACTTGCGCAGTTCGGCGAGTTCCTCGACCGGCAACCGCTCAAGGTTCAGGGTCGCGTCGAGGAAGTCGAAATCGGGGCTGATCGGACATGAGTTCGGGCCGGGCATAGGGGAGCACTCCTCAATTGCAACGTGTTCTAGTGCCAGTAAAACATGCCTCCACCGCAGATGAAAGGCACGACGGCATCGCTGCTTGTCAGACTAATGAAACGTGTTCTAGCCTGACGGAATGGGTAACCCTGTCATCGTTGAAGCCACCCGCAGCCCCATCGGCAAGCGCAACGGATGGTTGTCCGGCCTGCACGCCACCGAGTTGCTGGGCGCGGTTCAGAAGGCACTCGTCGAGAAGGCCGGCATCGACGCCGGCGACGTGGAGCAGATCATCGGCGGCTGCGTCACCCAGTACGGCGAGCAGTCCAACAACATCACCCGCGTTGGCTGGCTGACCGCCGGACTGCCCGAGCACGTCGGGGCCACCACCATCGACTGCCAGTGCGGCAGCGCCCAGCAGGCCAACCACCTCGTCGCCGGCCTGATCGCCGGCGGCGCCATCGACATCGGTATCGCGTGCGGCATCGAGGCGATGAGCCGCGTCGGGCTGGGCGCCAACGCCGGCCCGGACCGAAGCATCATCCGCGCGTCGTCGTGGGATATCGACATGCCCAACCAGTTCGAGGCCGCCGAGCGAATCGCCAAGCGGCGCGGCATCACCCGCGATGACGTGGACGCACTGGGGCTGGCCTCGCAGGCCAAGGCCAAGCAGGCCTGGGCCGAAGGCCGATTCGACCGTGAGGTCTCCCCCATTTCCGCGCCGGTGCTGGACGAGAACAAGCAGCCGACCGCCGAGTGGGCCCCGGTGACCCGCGACCAGGGTCTGCGCGACACCACCGCCGAGGCGCTGTCCTCCCTCAAGCCCGTGATCGACGGCGGCGTGCACACCGCGGGTACGTCCTCGCAGATCTCCGACGGCGCCGCCGCGGTGCTGTGGATGGACAGTGATGTGGCCAAAGCGCATGGCCTGAAGCCGCGTGCGCGGATTGTCGCGCAGGCCAATGTCGGCGCCGAGACCTACTACCACCTGGACGGTCCGGTCCAGTCGACCGCCAAGGTGCTGGAGAAGGCGGGGATGAAGCTCGGTGACATCGACCTGGTCGAGATCAACGAGGCGTTCGCGTCGGTGGTGCTGTCCTGGGCGCAGGTGCACGGAGCCGACATGGACAAGGTGAACGTCAACGGCGGCGCCATCGCGCTCGGACACCCGGTGGGCTCCACCGGTGCCCGGCTGATCACCACCGCGCTGCACGAGCTGGAGCGCACCGGCAAGGGAACCGCACTGATCACCATGTGCGCCGGCGGCGCTCTGTCCACCGGCACCATCATCGAGCGGATCTAGGTCCCATCCAGTGATCACCGACGCGGACCGCATCGCCGCCGCGCAGGCCTACATCAACGCGCTTGCCAGTCACCGGGCGGACGACGTGCCGTTCGCACCGGACTGCACCCGTGTCGAGGTCGGCCTCAAGACCGGCTTCTCCGGAAAGCACCTGCGCCGCAGTCTCAATCGGGGTCTGCAGTACCGGGTGATCCGAGCCGTGACGACACCGGAGTTCACTGTGGACGGTGACACCGTTCGGGCCCGTTTCGAACTGTCGACGAAACCCACCCTGGCGGGACGCCGCGTTGGCGCCCGCGTCGACGAGACGTTTCTGATCCCGGCCGACGACCCGTCCGGGCGGGCGCAGATCCACCACATCAACGCCTCGATCCGCCCGTTCCTGACCCGATAGGATCCCGTCATGGTCGACGCGCCCAAACCCCTGAGCCCGAAGCAGGTCGAGAACCTCAACTCGAAGGCGGTCGGCACCGGCATCAAGTGGATGTCGAAGTTCAACACGTGGGCGTACAAGGCCACCGGTGGCCGGATCGGCTACAAGTGGCGCGGCGGATCGAACCGGTTCAGCGCGCCTCCCCCGGTCGGCATCCTGACGACGATCGGCCGCAAGTCCGGCGAACCGCGCGAAAGCCCGTTGCTGTTCCTGCGCGAGGGTGATCGCGTCGTGCTGGTCGCCTCGCAGGGCGGCCGGGCGACGAATCCCATGTGGTATCTGAACGTCAAGGCGAATCCTCAGGTGACGTTCCAGATCAAGAACGAGAAGCTCAAACTGATTGCCCGTGAGGCGACTGACGCCGAGCGCGACGAGTACTGGCCGAAGCTCGACGCGATGTACCCGGACTTCGCGAACTACCGGTCCTATACCGACCGTAAGATCCCGATCCTGATCTGCGACCCCGAATAGTCATGTTCTGGACGATGACGAATGTCGACAATCCCGATCTCGGCCTGCTGCTGAGTCATCCACTGCCCAACACCGCATCACCGTCGATCCCGAACCGTCGTTTCTGACCAAGACCTTCGTCAACGTACGCGAACTGATCACCGCCCCGCAGACTGCCGTCCACAACATCAGGAAGGCGTTCGCGACCGGCGATCTGGCGGTGATCTCCGACTCCTTCGTACAGGCTGTCGTCGAGGTCGTACTGGCGCCGGTGAGATTCGTCGGCGCAGTCGCCCGCGATGACTACGAGTTGGTCTCTCCCCCGGCACGTTCGGTGCCGGACGAGGCGACGGCGATTGTCGAGCCCACCACCAAGAACACCGCTACCGAGGACACCGTCACCCACGCGGATGCGCCGAAGAACGACACCGCGACGGTGGCGTCTGTGGATGTGGATGCGGAGGAGTCCGGCGCCCGCGAGGCCGACGTGGCCGAGTCCGAGTCCCCTGCGCCCGACACCGATGACATCGACAGCGGCGCCGCGGATCCTGTGGGCGCCGAGGCCGCCTGATCCCTCAGGCGCCGTAGACCGGTACCGGTGTGCGCGCCTTGGCCAGTAGGTCGGAAACCACGGGCCCCAGCTCGGCGGGATCCCATCGGGCGCCCTTGTCGATCTCGGGGCCGTGCGCCCAGCCTTCGGCGACGCGGATCTTGCCGCCCTCGACCTCGAACACCCTGCCGGTGACATCGCGTGACTCGACACTGCCCAGCCACACCACCAGCGGCGAGATGTTCTCCGGCGCCATCGAATCGAAGTCCTTGTCCTGGGTGGCCATCATGTCGGCGAACACGGTCTCGGTCATCCGGGTGCGCGCCGACGGGGCGATCGCGTTCACGCTCACGCCGTAGCGGCCCATCTCGGCGGCGGCGACCAGCGTCAGCGCCGCGATACCGGCCTTGGCCGCGCTGTAGTTGGCCTGACCGACGCTGCCCTGAAGTCCCGCACCGGAACTGGTGTTGATGATGCGCGCGTCCACGGTCTCTCCGGCCTTGGACTTCGCCCGCCAGTATGCGGCGGCGTGCTTCATCGTCGCGAAGTGCCCCTTCAGGTGCACCGCGGTGACGGCGTCGAACTCTTCCTCACTGGTGTTGGCGAACATCCGGTCGCGCACGATGCCGGCGTTGTTCACCAACACATCGAGACCGCCGAAACGCTCGACCGCCGTCTGGATCAGGCCCTCGGCCTGCGCCCAGTCGGCCACGTTGGCGCCACTGGTGACCGCTTCCCCACCGGCGGCGAGGATCTCGTCGACGACCTCCTGGGCGGCGCTGCCGCCACCTGCCGGCGATCCGTCGAGTCCGACGCCGATGTCGTTGACCACGACACGCGCCCCCTCGGCGGCGAACGCCAGCGCGTGCGCCCTCCCGATTCCGCCACCAGCACCCGTCACGATCACCACGCGGCCGTCGAGCAGTCCCATTGTTCGTTTCTCTCCTTATTTGATGTCGGCAGTGGTGGTCGACAGGTAGTGCGGCGGTTCCCCGCCACCGTGCACCTCCAGCGACGCACCGCTGATGTAGGACGCCGCTTCGGAGGCCAGAAACGCTGTCGCCCAACCGATGTCTTCGGGTTTGGCCAGCCGGCCCAGCGGCACGTTCTTCGATATCGCCGCGATCGACTCGGCGTCTCCGTAGAAGAGCTCCGACTGCTCGGTCTCCACCATGCCGACCACGACAGAGTTCACCCTGACCTTCGGCGCCCATTCCACAGCCAGCGTCGCGGTGAGGTTGTCGATGCCGGCCTTCGCGGCGCCGTACGCCGCGGTGCCGGGAGTGGGCCGATGCCCGCTGACGCTGGAAATGTTGACGATCGAGCCGCCGGCAGGCTGGCGCTGCATCACCGTGTTGGCGTGAGTCGAGACGGAGAGTGCGCCAAGAAGATTCAGTTGCAAGATCTTGGCGCTGAACTTGGCCGACGCCTCCGCGGCCGGCACGTAGGGAGACCCGCCGGCGTTGTTCACCACCACGTCGAGCCGGCCGTGGTCGGCCACGATCCCGTCGACCAGATCCTTGACCGACTCATCCTCGCGGATGTCGCACGGCCGGAATTCATACGGGGATCCCTCGACCGGGCGGCGCGCGCACGTCACCACGGTGGCGCCCTGGTCGGCGAAGACCTTGCTGATGCCGGCACCCACGCCGCGCACCCCACCGGTGACGAGCACGATGCGTCCGGCCAGGCCCAGCGCGATGCCGCTGCGGGCACTGTCGACGGCGTCAGTCACTGTGCTAGCGTACCAAGCAAGTGCTTGCTTAGGTAGCGACCCAGGAGTTTGCATGCCGATCACCACAAAGACCGTGGAGCCGGGCATTGTGTCCGTCACGGTCGACTACCCACCCGTCAACGCGATCCCGTCGCGCGGCTGGTTCGAACTGGCCGACGCCGTCACCGCCGCCGGGCGCGACCACAGCACCCATGTGGTGATCCTGCGGGCCGAAGGCCGCGGCTTCAACGCCGGCGTCGACATCAAGGAGATGCAGAACACCGAAGGGTTCACCGCGCTGATCGATGCCAATCGCGGTTGCTACGAAGCATTTCGGTCGGTCTACGAGTGCGCGGTGCCCGTCGTCGCAGCGGTGAACGGCTTCTGCGTCGGCGGGGGCATCGGCCTGGTCGGCAACTCCGACGTCATCGTCGCCTCCGACGACGCGAAGTTCGGGTTGCCCGAGGTCGAGCGCGGCGCACTCGGCGCGGCCACCCACCTCTCGCGACTGGTGCCCCAGCACCTGATGCGGCGACTGTTCTTCACGGCCGCCACCGTCACCGCTGACACGCTGCACCACTTCGGGTCGGTGCACGAGGTGGTGCCGCGGGCCGAACTCGACGAGGCCGCGCTGCGCGTCGCGCGCGACATCGCATCGAAAGACACCCGGGTGATCCGCGCGGCCAAGGAGGCGCTGAACTTCATCGACGTCCAGCCCGTCAACGCGAGATACCGGATGGAACAGGGCTTCACGTTCGAACTCAACCTCGCCGGCGTGTCCGACGAGCACCGCGACGCCTTCGCGGGCACGGACAAGGGGAAACAGTGACAGACAAGAGAAAAACTCTGGACGAGGCGGTGTCCTCGATCGAGAGCGGGATGACCATCGGCATCGGCGGGTGGGGGTCGCGGCGCAAGCCGATGGCGTTGGTCCGCGCGTTGCTGCGCACCGATGTCACCGACCTGACCGTGGTGACCTACGGCGGCCCGGACCTCGGGCTGCTGTGCTCGGCCGGCAAGGTCAAGCGGGTCTACTACGGCTTCGTGTCGCTGGACTCACCGCCGTTCTACGATCCGTGGTTCGCCAGGGCGCGCACCTCGGGCTCGATCGAGGCCCGCGAGATGGACGAGGGCATGCTGCGCTGCGGCCTGCAGGCAGCCGCCCAGCGACTGCCGTTCCTGCCGATCCGGGCCGGTCTCGGCAGCGACGTCCGCGCGTTCTGGGGCGATGAACTCAAGACCGTGCGATCGCCCTACCCGACGGGCTCCGGCCACGAAGAGCTCATCGCGATGCCGGCGCTGAACCTGGACGTGGCGCTGGTGCACCTCAATCTCGGCGACGAGCGGGGCAATGCCGCCTATACCGGCATCGACCCGTACTTCGACGACCTGTTCCTGATGTCGGCACAGCAACGGCTGCTGTCGGTGGACAAGGTGGTATCCACCGAGGAACTGGTGAAATCCGTTCCGCCGCAAGCACTGTTAGTCAACCGGATGATGGTCGACACGGTGGTGGAGTTGCCCAACGGCGCCCACTTCACCACGGCCGAGCCCGACTACCGGCGCGACGAGAAGTTCCAGCGCCACTACGCCGAGGCGGCCGGCTCCGACGAGGCATGGGCCGAGTTCGTCAAGACCTACCTGTCGGGCAGCGAGGCCGACTACCAGGCCGCGGTGCGCAGGTTCAAAGAAGCACAGGAGGCAGCCCAATGATCTCCACCACCCGCGCCGAGGTGTGTGCCGTCGCCTGTGCCGAATTGTTCCGCGACGCAGGCGAGATCATGGTCAGCCCGATGACCACCATCGTGTCGATCGGCGCCCGGCTGGCCCGGTTGACGTTCTCCCCCGACATCGTGCTGACCGACGGGGAGGCCCGCCTGATCGCCGACACCCCGGCCATCGGCGCCGCCGCGGCGATCGAGGGCTGGATGCCGTTCGGCCGCGTCTTCGAGACGCTGGCGTGGGGCCGCCGGCATGTCGTGATGGGCGCCAACCAGATCGACCGCTACGGCAATCAGAACCTGTCCGCGTTCGGTCCGCTGCAGCATCCGACCCGCCAGATGTTCGGCGTGCGGGGCGCACCCGGGAACACGATCAACCACGCCACGAGCTACTGGGTGGGCAACCATTCCAAGCGCGTGTTCGGCACTGAAGTCGACATCGTGTCCGGTATCGGTTGGGACAAAGTCGATCCCGACAATCCGGCCTACCGGTTCGTCAACGTCTACCGGGTGGTCACCAACCTCGGCGTGTTCGACTTCAACGGCCCGGACCACCAGATGCGGGCCGTGTCGCTGCACCCTGGTGTGGAACCGGACCAGGTCGCGGAGAACACCTCATTCGAGGTGCACGGCCTCGGCGAGGCCGAGAGCACCCGGCTTCCGTCAGCCGAGGAGCAGAAGCTGCTGCGTGAGGTGATCGACCCGAAATCGCTGCGGGACAGGGAAGTCAAGGTATGAGTCGGCTCAGCACGCCGCTGACCGAACTGGTCGGCATCGAGCATCCGGTGGTGCAGACCGGGATGGGATGGGTGGCCGGCGCGCGGCTGGTCTCGGCGACCTCGAATGCCGGCGGTCTGGGAATTCTGGCCTCGGCGACCATGACGCTCGAGGAGCTCACCACCGCGGTGGCCAAGGTCAAGGCCGCCACCGACAAGCCGTTCGGCATCAACATCCGCGCCGACGCCGGTGATGCGAACCAGCGCGTCGACCTGCTGATCCGCGAAGGCGTCAAGGTCGCGTCATTCGCTCTCGCACCGAAGCCGGAACTGATCGCGAAACTGAAAGACGCTCAAGTGGTGGTCATTCCGTCGGTCGGCCTGGCCAAGCACGCCAAGAAGGTCGCCGGCTGGGGCGCCGACGCGGTGATCGTGCAGGGCGGCGAGGGCGGTGGGCACACCGGCCCGATCGCGACCACGCTGCTGCTGCCGTCCGTGCTCGACGCCGTCGCCGGCACCGGGATGCCGGTGATCGCCGCGGGCGGCTTCTTCGACGGAAGGGGTCTTGCCGCCGCGCTGTCCTACGGCGCCGCCGGGGTCGCGATGGGCACCCGGTTCCTGCTGACGTCGGACTCGACGGTGCCCGATGCGGTCAAGCAGCGCTATCTGAACGCCGCGCTGGACGGCACCGTGGTGTCGACCAAGGTCGACGGTATGCCGCACCGCGTGCTGCGCACCGGGCTGGTCGAGAAGCTGGAAAGCGGTTCGCCGGTCCGGGGGCTCTCGGCGGCGGTGCTCAACGCACAGAAGTTCAAGAAGATGTCCGGCATGACCTGGAAGTCGATGATCACCGACGGTCTGGCCATGCGGCACGGCAAGGACCTGACGTGGTCGCAGGTGGTGATGGCCGCCAATACCCCGATGCTGCTCAAGGCTGGCCTGGTCGAGGGCAACACCGAGGCCGGTGTGCTGGCCTCGGGTCAGGTGGCCGGGATCATCGAGGATCTGCCCTCATGCGCGGAACTGGTGCCCGCGGTCGTCGCCGAGGCCATCGAGCATCTTCGCTCCGCGACCGGCATGATCACCGAGTAGGTCTTCACCGGGCATGCTTCGGGTATTGAGAACGCATGTCAGATCTCGCGGAGTGGTTCCTCACCGAAGAGGAGCGCGGCAACCCTCACTCTCGCCTGCCCGCCTGGTGTGCGGGCAGCCGCGCGGAGCCGCTGATCCACGGCGCGACCTACTTTGATCAGCTGGCCACCGAAGTGGAGGCGTTGCGCGCCGGTGACCACCTGTTCTTCACCGACTGGCGCGGTGACCCCGACCAGAAGATGCGTGACGACGGACCGACAGTCGCCCAGCTCTTCTGCCACGCCGCCGAGCGCGGCGTCGTGGTCAAAGGTCTCGTGTGGCGTTCGCATCTCGACAGATTCGCCTACAGCGAGGAAGAGAACCAGCACCTGGGCGAGGCGATCGAGAAGGCCGGCGGAGAGGTGTTGCTCGACCAGCGGGTCCGCTTCGGTGGTTCCCACCACCAGAAGCTCGTCGTGCTGCGCCATCCGGACGAGCCCGACCGTGACGTCGCCTTCGCCGGAGGAATCGACCTGTGCCATTCCCGGCGCGACGACGCGTCTCATCGCGGGGACCGTCAAGCGGTCCGGATGGCGAAAAGCTACGGTGACCACCCGCCGTGGCATGACGTGCAGCTGCGGCTGCAGGGCCCGGTGGTCGGCGCGCTGGACACCGCGTTCCGAGAGCGCTGGACCGACCCCGCCCAGCTGGACATGCTGTCGCCGGTCGCCTGGATCCGCGACAAACTGCGCGGCGCCGACCTCGAACCCGGTGAACTACCCGAACAACCGCCCGACCCACCGCCCTGCGGGCGGCACACGGTACAGGTGCTGCGCACCTATCCCGACGCACATTTCGAGTACGATTTCGCCCCAGACGGCGAGCGGAGCATCGCCAGGGGATATAGCAAGGCGGTACGCCGCGCCCGCCGGCTGATCTACCTGGAGGACCAATATCTGTGGTCGAAGCGGGTGGCTCAGTTGTTCGCCGGTGCCCTCGCCGACAATCCTGACCTGCACCTGGTGGCGGTGGTCCCGCGTCATCCCGATGTCGACGGCAGGCTGGCGCTGCCGCCCAACCTGATCGGCCGTCGCGAGGCGATCGAGGCCTGCAGCCGGGTCAGCCCTGAGCGTGTGCATGTGTTCGACCTCGAAAACCATTGGAGTACACCTGGGTTGCGTCCAGCAGAGTGGTGTACGAGTCGGACCTGATCAGCGGTACCGGCGTGTCGTTGCCGAATGATTGAAGGTCATCGCGTGATTCTTCGAGAGACCCGTCAAAGTCACTCGAGCAAAGGAATCGACGCGATGACCACTGCCCACAATATCGACCTGCCCACCGTGCTTGCCGAACGACTCACCACAGCGCACCCTGACGTGCTGCGTGAGCTGCTGGCCACGTTCATCCACACCCTGATGGGTGCAGAGGCCGACGCCCTGTGCGGCGCCGGCTACGGCGAGCGCAGCACTGAGCGGACCAACTCCCGCAACGGCTACCGGCACCGCCAGTTCGATACCCGCGCAGGCAGTCTCGATCTGGCGATCCCCAAGCTGCGGCAGGGCTCGTACTTCCCGGACTGGCTGCTGGAACGCCGCAAACGCGCCGAGCGGGCGCTGACCACGGTGGTGGCGACCTGCTACCTGCTCGGGGTTTCGACGCGGCGGATGGACAAGCTCGTCGAAACGCTCGGCATCACGTCGTTGTCGAAGTCGCAGGTGTCGGTGATGGCCAAGGAACTCGACGTCGCCGTGGAGGCGTTTCGCACCCGACCGCTGGACGCCGGCCCGTACACGTTCGTCGCCGCCGACGCCCTGGTCCTCAAGGTCCGCGAGCAGGGCCGGGTGGTCAACGTGCACGCCCTGA
>NZ_JBTBFV010000024.1:0-77309 GCF_054786995.1 Mycobacterium sp. ZZG | reverse complement strand
CTGCGGGTTGTTGGACCAGATCTGGCGCCAGATCTGCTTGGGGAACGCGGTGAACGCGAGTAGGTCTGGCCGGGCTGCCTCCAAGTGATCAGCGACCTTGGGCAGTTTGTCGGCGAGCGCGTCGATGGTCCGGTCATATTGTGCAGCAACGGATTCAGCATCAGGTTGATCGAACACCGAGTGCAGCAGCGTGCGCACCCACGGCCACGACGCTTTCGGGGTGATGGCCATCAGGTTGGTCGTGTAGTGCGTTCTGCAGCGCTGCCACGTCGCGCCGGGCAGGGTGGCGCCGATCGCGGCCACCAGGCCGGCGTGGGCGTCACTGGTAACCAGTTTGACCCCAGACAGTCCGCGGGCGGTCAGCGACCGCCAGAACGTCAACCAGCCGGCCCCGTCCTCGGCGGTCGTGACGTCGATACCGAGGATCTCGCGGTAGCCCTCGGCGTTGACCCCGACGGCGATCAGGGCGTGCACGTTGACCACCCGGCCCTGCTCGCGGACCTTGAGGACCAAGGCGTCGGCGGCCACGAACGTGTACGGCCCGGCATCCAGCGGGCGGGTGCGGAACGCTTCCACGGCGGCGTCGAGTTCCTTGGCCATCACCGACACCTGCGACTTCGACAACGACGTGATGCCGAGAGTTTCGACGAGCTTGTCCATCCGCCGCGTCGAAACCCCGAGCAGGTAGCAGGTCGCGACCACCGTCGTCAGAGCCCGCTCCGCGCGTTTGCGGCGTTCCAGCAGCCAGTCCGGGAAGTACGAGCCGTGCCGCAGCTTCGGGATTGCGAGATTCAATGTTCCCGCGCGGGTGTCGAATTGGCGGTGCCGATAGCCGTTGCGGGAATTGGTGCGCTCGGTGCTGCGCTCGCCGTAGCTGGCGCCGCACAGGGCGTCGGCCTCAGCACCCATCAGGGTGTGGATAAACGTGGCCAGCAGCTCGCGCAACACGTCGGGATGGGCGGTGGTGAGTCGTTCAGCCAGCACCGCAGGCAGGTCGATATTGTGGGCAGTGGTCATCGCGTCGATTCCTTTGCTCGAGTGACTTTGACGGGTCTCTCGAAGAATCACGCGATGACCTTCAATCAGTCGGCTACGACACGCCGGTACCGCTGATCAGGTCCGACTCGTACACCACTCTGCTGGACGCAACCTGCCGGTATCCGCCAGATCGGCAACACGCGGGTGTATTCCGATGGCACGGTCGTCGATTACGCCAGCGGGACGCGGTACATACAACCGGTGAAATCCACTGCTGCCGACCAACATCCTGCATCTGAACAGGCATCCCTCAGTAGGTATTTGCAGCTCGCTGATCGGCTGCTCATCGCCGACGGCCTGACCGCCGGCCTGAGTTACACAGCCATCGCTGACAAGATCGGTCGAGATAAATCGACGGTCTCTCGTGAGGTCGCTGCCCACCGTGTCGCGGGCTTATATCTGCCGTATCAGGCCGAGACGGCCGCCGCGGCAGCTCGGGCCCGTCCGAAGCAGTCCAAACTGGTGAGCAACCAGAAACTGCGGCAGGTGGTCACCGACGGTTTGAGCAACCGGTGGTCCCCTGAGGAGATCTCGCATCGTCTGGTCAAGGATTTTCCGGACGACGAGAGTATGCGGGTGAGCCACGAAACGATCTATCAAGCACTCTATTTCCAGGCCCGCGGAGGCCTCAAAAAGGAAGTGGCCCAAGCGCTTCGGTCTGGCAGAACCCGCCGCAAACCACGCCGCAGGGCCGGACAGCGCTACCAACGGTTCGTTGACCCGATGATCATGATCTCTGATCGACCCGCCGAAATCGAGGACCGCGCCGTGCCCGGGCACTGGGAAGGCGACCTCATCACCGGGGAACTCAACAGGACCGCCATCGCCACCCTCGTCGAACGCACCACCCGCTACACCATGCTGGTGCACCTATCCGGCGGCCACGACGCGGAGTCTGTGCGCGACGGCCTGATCGCCACCATGAAGACACTGCCCGAACATCTGCGGGGATCGCTGACCTGGGACCAGGGCGCCGAGATGGCTGGACACAAGCAGTTCACGATGGCCACCGACATGCAGGTGTACTTCTGCGACCCGGCCAGTCCCTGGCAGCGCGGCACCAACGAAAACACCAACGGCCTGCTTCGCCAGTACTTTCCCAAAGGTACCGACCTGAGTATCTATGGGCCTGAGGACCTCGAACACGTCGCCCAGCAACTCAACGGCCGACCACGCAAAACGCTCGACTGGGATACCCCAGCCGAGCGTTTGCGTGATCTACTACAGACCCATTAACCAGCAGTGTTGCGACGACCCCTAGAAACCGCCCAGCCGACAGCGGGCGATTCTGTGTCGTGCCACGCTGTCAGTCGGGGACGTAGTCGAACGTGTCCGGGTTCGGTCCGATGCGGCCGGACTCGCCCCGGTCGAGTGCGGAGATCGCGGCGACGTCGTCGTCGCCGAGTTCGAAGTCGAACAGCGCGAAGTTGTCCTTGATGCGTTGTAGCTTGACCGATTTCGGAAACACGATATCGCCGCGCTGGATGTGCCAACGCAGCACCACCTGGGCCGGCGTCTTGCCTGTCGCGTCGGCGATGCGGGTGACGACGGGATCGTCGAGCACCTTGCCCTGCGCGATCGGGGACCATGCCTCGGTCGCGATGCCGTGTTGCCGGCCGTAGGCGCGCACCTCGTCGTTGGCGAAGTACGGGTGCACCTCGATCTGGTTCACCGCCGGCACGGTGCCGGTCTCGTCGGCGAGCCGCTGCAGGTGCGCGACCTGGAAGTTCGACACGCCGATACTGCGCGCCCGGCCGTCATTCTTGAACTCCTCCAGTGTCTTCCACGTCGACACGTAGTCACCGTCGTACAGGGTGGGCAGCGGCCAGTGGATCAGGAACAGGTCGACATAGTCGGAGCCGAGTGCCTCCAGCGTGCCGTCGAACGCGCGGCGGGCGTCGTCGGGCCTGTGGAAGCCGTTGTTCAGCTTGCTGGTGACGAACACCTCGGAGCGGTCGATGCCGGCGTCACGGATGCCCTGGCCGACGCCCTGCTCGTTCTGATACATCTCGGCGGTGTCGATGTGGCGGTAACCGACCTCGAGGGCCGACCGCACCGCGGCGGCCGTCTCGTCCGGCGGCACCTGGTAGACGCCGAAGCCGAGCTGCGGAATCGTGGCACCGTCGTTCAATTCAATCGTGGGTATGTTGCTCAAAATCGTCCTCCTTATTCGCCGACAGCGTGCCCGGCGGGCAGGCCCTACAAACACGTCCACGGGGACCAACATCCCGGCCGCCTTCACCCTTCCCGCAGCGCAGCCAGCAGCCGGCGGGCTGCGTGCACCCGGGCCTCGGCCGCGCCGGTCAGCCCGTCCAGCGCGCACTCAGGGTCGGCGGGCGGCCCCATGTGCCCGCAGCCCCGCGGACAGTCGTCGATCGCGTCGGCCAGATCGGAGAACGCCAGCACGACGTCGTCGGGCGCGATGTGGGCCAAACCGAACGACCGGATGCCCGGGGTGTCGATCACCCATCCGCCCGCCTTCAGCGGCAACGCCACCGACTGCGTCGAGGTGTGCCGGCCCTTGCCCACGTCGGTGACCGTGCCGATCGCCCGTTCCGCTTCGGGCACAAGGCGATTCACCAGCGTCGACTTACCGACCCCGGAATGGCCCAGCAGCGCGGTGACCTTGCCGGCCAGCAGGGCGCCGACCGCATCCAAAGGGTCGTCGCGCCCGGCGGTGGTGATGGTCAGATCGAGGTCGCGGAACTGCTCGGCGAACGGCGCTGCCGGTGCGAGGTCGGTCTTGGTCAGACACAGGATCGGCGTCAGTCCGCCGGCGTACGCGGCGATCAGCGTGCGTTCGACCAGACCCGTGCGGGGCGGCGGATCGGCCAGCGCCACCACGATCAGCAGCTGATCGGCGTTGGCGACCACCACCCGCTCGGTCGGATCGGTGTCATCTGCGGTGCGCCGCAACACTGTTCGGCGTTCACCGCGACGCACGATGCGGGCCAGGGTGTCGGCGCGGCCTGACAGGTCGCCCACCACGTCGACATCGTCGCCGACCACGATCGGTGTGCGGCCCAGCTCGCGGGCCCGCATCGCCGTCACCCGGCGCGCAGGGTCGCCGTCGAGGACGCAGCCCCAGCGGCCCCGGTCGACGGTCACCACCATGGCCCGCTCGGCGTCGGCGTGTTCGGGGCGGGTCTTGGTGCGCGGGCGAGTGCCGCGTCCGGGTCGGATCCGGACATCGGACTCGTCGTATTCGCGCTTGCTCAAAGGCTTTTATTTCCTCCGCGCGTACGCGGCGCCGGTCTGAAGGTCGGTCTGACCGGCCAGCATGTCGGCCCACAGCTGCGGAAAGTCCGGCAGCGTCTTGGCGGTGGTGCCGATGTCCTCGACCTCGATGCCCGGCACCCGCAGGCCCACGATCGCTCCGGCGGTCGCCATCCGATGGTCGGCATAGGACCGCCACACGCCGCCGTGCATCTGCTGGGCGGTGATCACGAGGCCGTCCTCGGTCTCCTCACATTGCCCGCCGACGCGGTTCAGCTCGGCGCTCAGCGCTGCCAATCGGTCGGTTTCGTGCCCGCGCAGATGCGCGATGCCGCGCAGCCGTGACACCGAGCCGGGGGTGGCCAGCGCCGCCATCGCCGCAACCGACGGGGCGAGCTCACCGACGTCGCGCAGGTCGACGTCGATGCCGTCATAAGCCGTCGCGCCCTGCACCTCCAGGTAGGAATCACCTTGCCGCACATGGGCTCCCAGGCCGGTAAGCAGCGACAGGATGGTATCGGCGGGCTGTGTGCTGGCCGTCGGCCAGCCCATGATCCGCACTGTGCCCCCGCTGATCACGGCGGCAGCCAGGAAGGGGACCGCGTTGGACAGGTCGGGTTCGACGACCCAGTGCCGGGCCGCGATCGGGCCCGGCGCCACCTGCCAGCGGTCGGTGGCGCTGTCGTCGACCTCGACGCCGGCGTCGCGCAGCATCGCCACCGTCATCGCGATGTGCGGAGCGGACGGCACCGCGCCGCCGGTGTGCACGACGGTCAGACCCTCGGTGAACGCGGCGCCGGACAACAGCAGCCCCGACACGAACTGCGACGATCCCGACGCGTCGATCTCGACTGTGCCGCCGCGTACCGATCCCTGGCCGCGCACCGTGAACGGCAGACCGTCACCGTCGACGGACACCCCCAGCCCGCGCAACCCGTCCAGCAACGGGGCGATCGGGCGCGAGCGGGCCTGCTCGTCGCCGTCGAACGTGACGTCCTCGGTGGTCAGCGCCGCGACCGGCGGGACGAACCGCAGCACCGTCCCGGCCAGACCGCAGTCGATGCGTGCCTGGGCCTCGGGAGCCAACGCCCCGCCGAGGGTCAGCTCGGTGGCGTCGCTGTCGTCGGACTCAACGGACACCCCGAGCCCCTGCAGGGCCGCGATCATCAGGTCGGTGTCCCGGCTGCGTAGCGCTCCGCTGACCGTCGACACCCCCTGGGGCACCGCCAGCGCGGCCAGCACCAGCGCCCGGTTGGTCTGTGATTTCGAGCCCGGCACGGTGACGGTCGCATGGATGGGCGTAGCTGTCGACGGTGCCGGCCAGGTAGTCACGGGTTCATTGTTCCCTGTCGCGGACCCGGGGCGTGAAAGCACCCTGGACGTCGCCCGTCGCGCCGGATTCTCCGGGTCTGGAACCATGGAGACCATGTGCGGACGATTCGCGGTGACGACCGATCCGGCGCTGCTGGCCGAGAAGATCAAGGCCATCGACGAGGCGACGGCAGAGCGCAAGGACGCGCCGGGCCCCAACTACAACGTGGCGCCGACGACCACGGTCGCGACCGTCGTCAAACGCCACACCGACCCCGACGACGAGGCGACCCGGCGGGTGCGGCTGATGCGCTGGGGCCTGGTGCCGCCGTGGGCGAAGGCCACCGACGACGGCGGCCCGGACACCAAGAGCGGACCCCTGCTGATCAACGCCCGCTCCGACAAGGTGACCTCCTCGCCGGCGTTCCGCAGCTCGGCCAAGGCCAAGCGGTGCCTGGTGCCGATGGACGGCTGGTACGAATGGCGCGGCGACAAGGGCGCCAAGACACCGTTTTTCATGTACGCCGGCGACGGTGAACCGCTGTTCATGGCGGGGTTGTGGTCGACGTGGCGCCCCAAGGACGCCGGCAAGGACACCAAACCTTTGCTGAGCTGCACGATCATCACCACCGACGCCGCCGGGCCGCTGGCCGACATCCATGACCGGATGCCGCTGACCGTCAGCGAGCGCGATTGGGACCGCTGGCTGGACCCGGACGCCCCGATAGACGAGGGCCTGCTGCGCGGCCACGGCGACCTCGACCGTATCGAGATCCGTGAGGTGTCGAAGCTGGTGAACAGCGTGCGCAACAACGGCCCGGAACTCATCGAGCCGGTCGAGCCGCAGGCCGAGCAGGGCACGCTGCTTTGAGCCACCCGCTGCACGCCTCCGGCGTGGTCGACACGCTGGCCGCCGATCTGCGGGCCGCCGAGTACACCACCGACGGGGTGGCCGAACTGCTCGGAGCCGACGCCTCGGCGGCGTTCAGCCGCGGACTGTGGTGGTCGGCGCTGCGCGCGACCGACCGCGCCGAACCGGGCGACCGTCCGCTGGCCACGTTGGTCCGGCTGTTCCTGCTGGGCACCGCCGAGTCCAGGGACCGGGTCGGGCAGGCGCTGCCCGGCGCGGGCGTCGACGCGCTCATCGACAACGGCGTCGTCGAACCCGCCGGCCCGGACACGGTGCGCGCCGTGCTCGACATCCGGCCGCACAGCGACGGCGCGCGCGACTTCCTGGTGGTCTCCGACCAGGATTCCGCGCTGCGGTCGGGTCCTGTCCGTCACGACCACGTCCTGGGCATCGGCGGGGCGTCGGTGTCGCTGGCCCACGCCGTCGTGCGCTCTCCGGTACGTCGCGCGCTGGATCTGGGCACCGGATGCGGGATCCAGGCGCTGCACCTCGACGCGCACTGCGAAGACATCGTCGCCACCGACACCAACCCGCGGGCGCTGGCGCTCGCGGCGGCCACCGCACGCCTCAACGGCATGTCCTGGGATCTGCGGTGCGGCAGCATGTTCGAGCCGGTGGCCGGTGAACGTTTCGACCTGATCGTGTCCAACCCGCCGTTCGTGGTCGGCGCCGGAACGCTCGACTACATCTACCGCGACTCGGGGATGGCCGGAGATGCGCTGTGCCAGAACCTCATCGAGCAGGTCGCTGACCATCTGGAGCCTGGCGGCACCGCCCAGATCATGGCGAACTGGATCGTGCGCCGCGGCCAGGAGGAGGGAGCCTGGCGCGACCGCGTGGGTTCCTGGCTGGCCGGGACCGGGTTGCACGCCTGGGTGGTGCAGCGCGAGTTCGCGGATCCCCTCAGCTACGTCTCGCTGTGGACGTCGGATGCCGGTGAGCCGCCCGAGGACGCGGCGCGCCGGGGCGGGCAGTGGCTGGACTGGTTCGACGCCGAGGGCGTCGCCGGGGTCGGCATGGGCATGATCACCCTCCGCGCTCCCCGCGTCGGCGAAACCCGAAGTCCCGACCAGGTTTTCGAAGAGATCACCGGCGCCGACGAGGCGCTGACGGGCCCCGAGGTCGAGGCGTTCCTGGCCCGCCGCGAGTACCTGCACGACACCGGTGACGAGCAACTGCTCGCCGCCCGGCTGTCCACCGCGCCGGTGTTCCTTGAAGAGCAGTCCCTGCCCGGGCCCGACGGCTGGCAGGTGGTCGGCGCCGCGGTACGCCGCCCGGGCGGTCCGGGCGCGGTGATCGGCGTCGACGAGGTTTCGCGCGCGCTGTTCGCCGGCTGCCGCGGCGAGGTCCCGCTGGGCACGCTGATCGATCTGCTGGCCCGTTTTCACGGCGTGGACGCCGACGCGCTGGCCACAGCGGCACTGCCGGTGGTCCGCGAGGCGATCGGACGCGGCATCCTCTATCAGGCGCAGTGAGAACTCACGCACGCACCGTCGCGGTGACCACCACATAGGGGGCTTCGAAGGCCACCGCGCCGGACGCCTCGACGTGCCGCTGCAAGGTGTTCTCGAACTCCGTCGCCAGCCTGTCCTGCTGGGCGGGGTCGGCGCGGCGGAAGGTCTCCACGTGCACCGGAGACTCCGCGCGCAGGAAGTGCATTGCCGCGTCCAGCGACTCGAACTCCCACCGGTGCCGGCCGCGCAGAATGTCGATGTCATCGAAATGCGGCGCCAGTCGGGCGGTCAACAGGTCGGTGTCGCCCCATTGATCGGGGGAGAAGCCGGACGACGCCGGCGGGCCCAGCACCGCGACGACGGGGTCGAAGAACGGATTGCTGGTGGCGCGCACCCACGCCGAAAAGGCAAGAACGCCCCTGGGTTTGAGAAGGCGGATGATCTCGGTGACCTGCGCGGCGGGGTCGACGAAGATGATGCCCATGTTCGACACCGCCGCGTCGAACGCCCCGGCCGGCAGCCCCGTGTCGGACGCGTCGCCGGTGCGCCAGGTGACCGATTCGGCGCCGTCGCGTCGCCCGGCGATGGTCAGCAGTTCCGGGGTGTAGTCGACACCGGTGACCTGTGCACCGCGGGCGGCCGCAGCCAGCGCGGCACTGCCGGTGCCGCAGGCGAGGTCGACCACCGCGCAGTCGCGCAGGGAACGGCGTCGGTGCGCTGCGTCGACGACCTGCTCGGCGATCGAGGCTATGCGGTCACCCACCGCGTCGTAGCGTCCGGCGGACCAGATTGTCGAGGAGACCATGGGGTCAGCCTGCCACGGCCTCGGCTGGCGCGGTGTGTGCCGTGCGCTCTCGCGAAAGTGCCTTCACGGTAGTGATCAGGCGCGCGGCGCTACCGTGGTGGCGCTCTCGCGAACGCTACGGGCCCGTGTAGCCCGGCGGGTTGGCCGACTCGACCCAGAAATCCACGCCGAGATCGGATCCCGGCACGCAGTCGTACACCGACAGGTCGGTGACCCCGGACTCCAGCAGCACGTCCTCGCACAACAAGGTGTTGCCGGTGTAGCTCGACGGCTTGGTCAGGATCACGTACGCCGCGTCCGAATACACCTCGGGCTTGCGTGCACGCGCCATCGACTCGTCTCCGCCGAGGAGATTCTGCACAGCCGCGGTGGCCACCATCGTGCGCGGCCACAACGTGTTCGACGCGATGCCCGCCTCCCGCATCTCCTCGGCGATTCCCAACGCGCACAAGGTCATCCCGAACTTCGCCATCATGTACGGCGTGGGCTTGAGCCATTTCGGCTCGAGGAGAACCGGCGGGGACAGCGTCAGGATGTGCGGGTTGTCGCGGCCCTTCATGTGCGGGATGCAGGCCTGCGACACCGCGTAGGTGCCGCGCACCTGGATGCCGTTCATCAGATCGAAGCGTTTGAGCGGGACTTCCTCGATGGAGCCCAGGTTGATCGCCGAGGCGTTGTTGACGCAGATATCGATGCCGCCGAACTGCTCGACGGTCTCGGCCACCGCGGCTGCCACCGAATCCCCGTCGCGCACATCTCCGACGATCGGCAACGCCTGCCCGCCGACCTCCTCGATCTCCTTGGCCGCGGTGTAGACCGTGCCGGGCAGCTTCGGATGCGGCTCGGCGGTCTTGGCGACCAGCGCGATGTTGGCGCCGTCGGCGGCCACCCGTTTGGCGATTGCCAGACCGATGCCGCGGCTGGCGCCCGAAATGAACATGGTTTTGCCGGCTAGAGACATGGGCCCACCCTAGAGCGCACAGATGTCGGCGGTGACGGCATTGGTCAGGCGCACCAGATCGTGCGGATCCAGCGAGATGTCCCACCCCCGTTTCCCGGCGCTGCACAGCACCCTGTCCCAGTGCAGTGCCGACGAATCGACCACGGTGGGCAGCGCCCGACGCTGGCCGATGGGGGAGATGCCGCCCACCACGTAGCCGGATGAGCGCTGGGCGTCGGCCGGGTCGGCCATCGTCGCCTTCGCCGCGCCGAGCGCGGCGGCGGCCGCCTTCAGCGACAGCTTCGACGGCACCGGCAGCACCGCGACACCCAGCCCTTTCGGCAGCGCCACGACCAGCGTCTTGAGGATCTGCGAGGGGTCGATACCGCCGGCCTGCGCGAGTTCGGCCACCGCCTCCTCACCGAACGAGTCGTTGCGGGAATCGTGCCGGTACTGAAGAACGTCGTGGGGAATACCCGCAGCCACGAGGGCCGCGATCGCCGGTGTCGCTGCACGTGCCACCGGCACAGCGTAGGGCGGGGCGGGAACAAGCGCCCCGGTGGCCGGTGTTGTTCACGACAGCTCTGGACGGGCGTCAGCCCCGGTCAGCGGCTGTCGTCGGAGTCAACCTTTAGGATCGGCAGAAGGGGATTGATGGTGGCATTGTTGGCCATGGAGGCCCCATCGGGTTCGGTGCATTTACTGGACGTGATCGGCGGCGCCGCTACAGAAGGGACGGTGTTCCCCAGGATGACTGACACCAGCGGGTCGGCCGCGGAGGCGACCCTCGACGTTGACACCCAGGTCCGGGAGGAGACCGACGCCGAGCTGACCGCGCGATTCGAGCGCGACGCGATCCCGCTGCTCGACCAGCTCTACGGCGGCGCGTTGCGGATGACGCGCAATCCCGCCGATGCCGAGGATCTGCTGCAGGAGACGATGGTCAAGGCCTACTCCGGGTTCCGCTCATTCCGTGAGGGCACCAACCTCAAGGCGTGGCTGTACCGGATCCTGACCAACACCTACATCAACAGCTACCGCAAGAAACAGCGCCAGCCGGCGGAGTATCCGACCGAGGAGATCACCGACTGGCAGCTGGCGGCCAACGCCGAGCACTCCTCGACGGGGTTGCGGTCAGCGGAGGTGGAAGCGCTCGAGACGCTGCCCGACAACGAGATCAAGGAAGCTCTGCAGGCTCTGCCCGAGGAGTTCAGGATGGCGGTGTACTACGCCGACGTCGAAGGCTTCCCGTACAAGGAGATCGCCGAGATCATGGACACGCCGATCGGAACGGTGATGTCGAGGCTGCACCGCGGCCGACGTCAACTGCGTGAACTGCTCGCCGGCGTGGCCCGCGACCGCGGCTTCATCCGGGGTGAGCGCTCCGGTACGCCGGAGGAGGTGACCTCGTGAGCGACGCTGAGAACACCCAGGAGCGCTGGAAGCCACCGATCGGCCCGGTCGACCCGGAGCATCCGGAATGCGCCGCGGTGATCGCCGAAGTCTGGACGCTGCTCGACGGGGAGTGCACGGTCGAAACGCGAGACAAGCTCCGCCAGCACCTCGAAGAATGCCCGGCGTGCCTGCGCCATTACGGCATCGAGGAGAAGATCAAGAAGCTGATCGCCGTCAAGTGCGGCGGTGAGCGGGCCCCGGAGGGTTTGCGGGAACGCCTGCGAATCCAGATCAGTCAGACCACGATCATCCGTCGCGGCTAGACCTGCCGCGGACACAAATCCGCCCGGCCTCTTCACGAGTGCCGGGCGGTTGTGTTTCCGCGGAAGTCAGCGGCCTACGGACTTCGAGCCTGCGTTGGGGCGCTTGCCGTGGTTGGCCTTCGAGTGCTTGCGGTCGCGCTTCTTTCGGCCACGCTTGGCCATGGTGTACCTCCAGGTGGTTATCGGGTGTCACGCCGCGCAGCGGTGTGCGTTGACCCTATTGTCGCATGCTTTGCCGACACCAATTTCGCCGCGGGCTGTGACCGGCGACATGGGTCGCAGCGGTGTGGTTCGATAGACCGGTCAAGCACCAGTGGAAATGAGTGGGGTGAAGATGGCCGAGGATGTTCGCGCGGAAATCGTGGCCAGCGTGCTGGAGGTCGTGGTTCACGAAGGCGATCAGATCGGCGAAGGCGACACCCTGGTGCTGCTCGAGTCGATGAAAATGGAGATCCCGGTGCTCGCCGAGGTCGCCGGCACCGTCAGCAAGGTCAGCGTGTCCGTCGGCGACGTCATCCAGGCCGGTGACCTCATCGCCGTCATCAGCTAGCGCCCTGACGAGGACGGATCTTCTGCACCGCACAACCGTCGTAAGCCATGTCCACACTCGGTGACCTGCTCGCCGAGCACACCGTGCTGCCCGGCAATGCCGTGGACCACCTCCACGCGGTGGTCGGTGAGTGGCAGCTGCTCGCCGACATGTCCTTCGCCGACTACCTGATGTGGGTGCGGCGCGACGACGACAGATTGGTGTGTGTCGCGCAGGTGCGGCCGAACACCGCCCCGACGGTGCTGCTGGCCGACGCGGTGGGCACGCTGGCCGAGCCCGAGGACATCCCGATCGTGGCCGCGGCGTTCCGCTCCGGCGACATCGGACGCGTCACCATCGACGGCCAGTACGGCTCGCCGGGCCTGAACGTCGAGGCCGTGCCGGTGCGCCACGGCAGCGACGTCGTCGCGGTGCTGACCCACCAGACCTCGTTGGCCGCGCGCCAGGTCAGCCCGCTGGAGGCCGCGTACGTCGCCTGTGCCGGCGATCTGCTGCAGATGCTGTCCGAAGGCACCTTCCCCAACGTCGGCGACCTCGCGATGTCGCGCTCCAGCCCCCGCGTCGGTGACGGCTTCATCCGGCTGGACGAAGCCGGTGTGGTCACCTTCGCCAGCCCGAACGCGATCTCGGCCTACCACCGGATGGGGCTGACCGCCGAACTGGACGGTCACGACCTCGTCAGCGTCACCCGTCCCCTGATCTCGGACCCGTTCGAGGCGCAGGAGCTCGCCAATCACGTCCGTGATTCGCTCGCCGGCGGCTCCAGCATGCGGATGGAGGTCGACGCCGGGGGCGCCACCGTTTTGCTGCGCACGTTGCCACTGGAGGCGCACGGGGTGGGTATGGGCGCGGCGGTGCTCATCCGCGATGTCACCGAGGTCAAGCGCCGCGACCGCGCGCTGCTCTCGAAGGACGCGACGATCCGTGAGATCCATCACCGGGTGAAAAACAATCTGCAGACCGTCGCGGCGCTGCTGCGGCTTCAGGCGCGCCGGACGAACAATCCCGAAGGCCGTGAGGCACTGATGGAATCGGTGCGACGAGTCTCGTCGATCGCGCTGGTGCACGACGCGCTGTCGATGTCGGTCGACGAGGAGGTCAACCTCGACGAGGTGATCGACCGCATCCTGCCGATCATGAATGACGTTGCGGCAGTGGATTCCCCGATTCGGATCAACCGCGTGGGCGACCTCGGCGTGCTGGACGCGGACCGCGCGACCGCGTTGATCATGGTCATCACCGAACTGGTGCAGAACGCGATCGAGCACGCCTTCGATCCGGCGGCGCCGCAGGGCTGCGTAACGATCCGGGCGCAGCGTTCGGCCCGCTGGCTCGACGTCGTGGTCCACGACGACGGGCGGGGACTGCCCGACGGGTTCAGCCTGGAGAAGTCGGATCGGCTGGGCCTGCAGATCGTGCGCACACTGGTCGCGGCCGAGCTCGACGGTTCCCTCGGTATGCACAACACGAGCGCCGGAGGCACCGATGTGATTTTGCGAGTGCCGATCGGCAGACGGGTCAGAGTCAGCCAATACTGACGCGCTGTGCCATTTCTGTTAATTGCTGATTTTAATTCAAGGCATTACACAAAGTTACGGCCCCGACTGTCGTCGGGGCCGTCGCTGCGTATGCAGGAAAAGGTCAGACCCCGGTGCGGGCCTTCGTCCTGGCGTTGCGACGCTTGAGCGCACGACGCTCGTCCTCGCTCATGCCGCCCCACACGCCGGCGTCCTGTCCGGACTCCAAAGCCCAGCTCAGGCAATCCGCGGTGACCGGGCAGCGGTTGCAGACGAGCTTCGCGTCAGCGATCTGGGCAAGCGCCGGGCCGCTGTTTCCGACCGGGAAGAACAGCTCCGGATCTTCGTCGCGACAGACCGCCTTGTGGCGCCAATCCATAAGATCAAACTCCTCGTCAATGTCATGTGTGCGCAGCAGAGCGCACGCGCTTTACTTCGGCTGTTAACGCAAGCGCACCAAATGTTTCTGCGCTGTTGCATCCGATGCTTTCACAGGCTGAACAGATGTCAATAGAACTTCGTTAACTCGTGGGCTATCTCACTACCGAGGACCGCTAACCGATCCCTCACTCCGTTGTACTACGCTCTATCCATCTGCGCCCTAATTCATCCGCGCAAATTTCGTCACACCGACTATCCGTGCAGCTCAGGGGTGCTTATCGACCCATTTTCGGCAGCGGTGCGACCGCCTGAAGGGCGTCGGGCACCGAGGTGAACCGCATCTTGTCGCGCGTCCCGATGTGATCCCCGTCGATCTGGCACGCGACCGGGGTGTCGCTCGTCACCTCCAGCCACGGCAGGTCGTCGTCACGAACCAGATGCCTGGCCGCCAGCTTCGGTTTACGCGACACCATCTGCCGCACCAGGCCGAGGTTGGACCACACGTTCATGCTCGTGGTCGCGAACACCCCCAGCCCCGTTTCGAACGTGGTGTCCGGGTTGGTCCACACGGGCCGGGCGTTGGCGTAGGTCCACGGGCTGGAGTTCGACACGAACGCGAAATGGACGCCCGGAATGGGTTCGGTGCCGGGCAGGTGCAGCGTCAGCGACGGCTCCTTGCGTGCGCTGGCCAGCACCTCGCGGATCGCCACCCGGATGTAGCGGGAGGCGGTCACCTTGCGGCCCTTGGCCCGTTGAGCCTCGACCGCGGCCACCACGTCGCCATCGACGCCCATACCCGCGGTGAAGACCGCCCAGCGCTCCTGGCAGTCCATCAGCCCGATACGGCGCCAGGACCCATTGCGCCGGTAGTCGCCGAGCAGGTCGACGAGTTGATTGGTGGCCTCGATCGGGTCGGGGCTGATGCCCAGCGCGCGGGCGAACACGTTGGCCGAGCCGCCAGGCACCACCCCGACGGCAGGCCCGCCGGCGCCCGGTCCGCACTGCCCGAGAACGCCGTTGACCACCTCGTTCACCGTGCCGTCGCCGCCGTGCACGATCAGCACATCGACGCCGTCGCGAGCGGCCTGCTGGGCGATCTCGACGGCGTGGCCGCGGTGATCGGTGTGAACGACGGTCAGGCGGACGCGGCTCTCCAGCGCGTGGGCCAACAGGTCACGGCCGGCCGGCGTCGTCGATGTGGCATTCGGGTTCACGATCAGCACGGCACGCACGGGGCCTGAGCCTAGCGCCCGGAGGTGGCGGCGCCGGTACCGTACAACGGTGACCGAACGCCGATTGCTACTCGTGAACGGGCCGAATCTGAACCTGCTGGGCACCCGGCAGCCCGAGGTGTACGGCTCGACGACACTGGCCGAGATCGAGGCGAGGGCCGCCCAGGTGGCACAGGAGGTGGGCCTGAAGCTTCGCGCGGTGCAGAGCAACCACGAGGGTGTGCTCGTCGACGAAATCCACGCCGCCCGCGCCGACTGCTCCGGCATCGTGATCAACCCGGCCGCGTACAGCCACACCTCGGTGGCGATCGCCGATGCTCTGCGCTCGGTGGGGCTGCCCGTCGCCGAGGTCCATCTGAGCAATATCCATGCGCGCGAACCGTTCCGGCATCATTCGTACGTGTCCGCAGTGGCCGACATGGTCGTCGCCGGCGCGGGTCCGCTCGGCTACGAGATGGCGGTGCGCTACCTCGCGGACAGGCTCGGACGGTGACGCCCCGCCCCGGGGGCACGGTGGCGCCCCGGGCGGTGCGCATCGCCGGTGGAATCGCTGCGCTGGAGGGCGTTCTCGGGATCGTGATGGCCGTCGTGCTGGTGGTGCGGGAGGCCGCCGGGCATCACGAGGTTGCGATCAGCGGCTACGGCACCGCGGGCTGGTTCGCGATCATGGGCTCCGGGGTGACGGCGGCGGGCGCGGCGCTGTGGACCGGCAGGCGCTGGGGCCGGGGCATCGCGGTGTTCGCCAACCTCGTGCTGCTCGGCGTGGCCTGGTACGTCTACAGCTCGGGCCAGCTGCGCTACGCCGTGGTGGTGGCCGGCGCGGCGATCGCGGTGCTGGCTCTGCTCTTCAGCCCGACCGGCCTGCACTGGCTGACTCAGTCGGACTCCGACCCCAGCTCGGAGGCCAATTCCGACAGGCGTGGACCCGACACCCGGTAGGTGGTCCACTCGCTCTGCTGTTCGCCGCCGACGCTGTCGTACAGCGCGATCGCGTTGACGTTCCAGTCCAGCACCGCCCAGCTCAGCCGCGAATAACCGCGCTCGACGCATTCACGGGCCAGGGTGGCGAGCAGCTTGCGTGCCAAGCCGCGCCTGCGGAATTGCGGACGCACGAACAGGTCTTCCAGGTAGATCCCCGCTACGCCGTCCCAGGTCGAGAAGTTGCGGAACCACAACGCGGCCGCGGCCGCCTGCCCGTCGACCTCGACGAGGTGTGCATACAGCGTGGGATCCGGTCCGAAAAGTGCGTCACGCAACTGACTTTCGGTCACGGTGCACTCGTGGGCGGCGTGTTCGAACTCGGCGAGCTCGTGGATCATCGCGGTGAGCTCGGTTTCGTCCCCGGCGCGCACCGCGCGGATGGTCTCGCTCATTGTCGCGCCCCCAGAGCCGCCAGAATGGTGCGGAACTTCGTTGTGGTCTCGTCGACTTCGTCGTCGGGATCGGATTCGGCGACGATGCCGCCTCCGGAGTGCGCGACGGCCGAGCGCCGGTCGGCGGACAGGTGAGCGCACCTGATCGAGACCACCCAGCGGCCGTCACCGCGGCGATCACACCAGCCCACCGCACCGGCGTAGAAGCCGCGGTCGCCTTCGATCTCGTTGATCAACGCGATCGCCCGGTCGGTCGGGGATCCGCCCACCGCAGGAGTGGGATGCAAAGCGACAGCGAGATCCAGTGCCGTGGTGGACTTTTCGCGTAGCCTTCCGGACATGGGGGTGAACAGGTGCCAGACCGCGGCGGTCTTGCTGAGTTGCGGCCGGTCGGCGATCTGCAGGTCGGTGCACAACGGCTCCAGCGCCGAGCGCAGCGCGTCGACGACCAATTGGTGCTCGTGACGGTTTTTCTCCGAAGCTGCCAGCGCCGCTCCGTTGGCGGCATCGGTGTCTGGATCGGCCGACCGGGGCGCCGAACCCGCGAACGGCCGGCAGATCACCTGCTGCCCTTGGCGGGCCACCAGCAGTTCCGGGCTCGCCCCCACCAGCGCGGCCCCGGAGTACCCCTCACCGGCAGCCGACAGGTCGACCAGATACTTGGTGGCCTGCGCGTCGTTGGCGGCGAGCCGGTTGAGCACGGTCCGGGCGTCGAGCCTGCCGTCGGCAGTCAGGTGCAGTGCGCGCGCCAGCACGACCTTCTGCAGCGCATCGTCGGGATCACGCAGCCGGGTCAGCGCCGCACCGATGCGGCGGCGATGTTCGTCGGCGCCCGGCGTGGTGGCGGTGATCTCCGCCGACACATGGTCGCGGGACGGCCACGCCGGCGGCACGTCGGTGAACCGCACCGACTGAGGCCGTATCAGCGCCGCGGGCCGGCTGAGGTCAAATGGCAAGGCGCCCAAAATGATCGGCGCGCTGTGCGAGGCCAGCGCGGCCCGGGCGTCGGCAATGTGGGGGAACGCGGTGTGCACACCGTCGCCGACGACGGCACAGTCGGGACCGGCCAGGACGAACGCGGGTTCGCGGGTCACGTCGACACGGCCGGGTGGGGGAAACCGGTCTGGGCCAGTGCGCTGAGCTGACGCACCCCGTGCTCGAAGCCGCACACCGCGATCGAGGCGGCGGGCATCGCGAACCGGACGCCCTCGTAGACCGGTTGTTCGATCCACCGGGTGATCACCGCGCGGGAGAAGTGACCGTGGCCGACGAACACCACATCCCGCGATTGGATGTGCTGCAGCGCCAGCTCGATCGCGCGATCGGCACGCGCGCAGACCTCGGCTGAGGTCTCCCCACCCGGGCAGCCATGCGTCCACACCAGCCAGTTCGGCACCGTCTTGCGGATGTCCGCGGTGGTGGTGCCCTCGTAGTCGCCGTAATCCCATTCGGCGATCAGGTCGTTGACCTCGTCGGCCGTGAGACCCGCCAGTTCGGCGGTCACCCGGGCGCGCACCCGGGGGCTGGTCACCACGTACGGATCAAACAACTGCAACTGCTTGAGCGTGTCTGCTGCGGCGAGCGCCTGCGTCCGGCCATGCTCAGTGAGCTCGAGTTCGGTCTGGCTCGTATGCTTGCCCGATTTCGACCATTCGGTTTCGCCATGGCGGAGCAGGATCAGCCGGTGCTGCAGGAGGCCCACAACGACCGATTCTGCCGTACGTCGCCGTTTCGACGGCAATGCGCGGGTGAAGATGAACAGGGGAGGATCAACCATGTCAGGATGGGCACTGTGACGCGGGTACTTGCGGTCGCCAACCAGAAGGGCGGGGTCGCCAAGACGACGACGGTGGCGTCGTTGGGGGCGGCGCTGGTCGAACTGGGCAAGAGTGTGTTGCTCGTGGACCTCGATCCGCAGGGATCGCTGACGTTCTCGCTCGGCCACGACCCGGACAAGCTGCCGGTCTCGGTACATGAAGTGCTGCTCGGAGACGTCGAACCGGACGCGGCGTTGGTCGAAACTCCGGAGGGCATGACGTTGCTGCCCGCCAACATCGATCTGGCAGGCGCCGAGGCGATGCTATTGATGCGGGCGGGGCGGGAACATGCGCTCAAGCGGGCGCTGGACAAGATCAGCGCGAATTTCGATGTCGTGCTCATCGACTGCCCGCCGTCGCTGGGCGTGCTGACCCTCAACGGTCTGACCGCCGCCGGCGAGGTCGTCGTGCCGCTGCAGTGTGAGACCCTCGCGCACCGCGGTGTGGGACAGTTCCTGCGCACGGTGTCGGATGTGCAGGCCATCACCAACCCCGACCTGAAGCTGCTCGGCGCGCTGCCCACGCTCTACGACGCGCGCACGACGCACAGTCGGGACGTGCTCTTCGACGTCGTCGACCGCTACAACCTTCCGGTGCTGGCGCCGCCGATTCCGCGCACGGTGCGCTTCGCCGAGGCCAGCGCCTCGGGTTCGTCGGTGCTCACCGGCCGCAAGAACAAAGGCGCGATGGCCTACCGGGAGTTCGCGACGGCGCTGCTCAAGCACTGGAAGAGCGGCAAGGAACTGGCCACCTTCACCCCCGAGGTTTAACTCAACGCCACCAGTTCACCGCCGCGCTGTTCCAGCAGCGTGGATCCCGCCACTGCGGGCACGACGGGCCCCTCGACCGGCGGCCGCCGCAGCGGGATGTGCCGGTCGCCGGTGCCGGTCATCGGATCGAACACGTCGTAGCCCGTGGTGACCGGTACCAGCAGCCGGCCGGCCATCACCGTCGCGGGTCCCACCGGTGCGTGCTCACCCGCCGCGGCGACGGTGTACTTGTACTCCAGCGTGTCGGCGGAGAACACCATCAGCGCATCGCCGGTCCACCAGGTGATCAGATCGCCGGCCCGCGACGCGGTGGCATCGGGGGAGGGTTCGCCGTCGACGACGGTGCTGTCGATCACCGCGCCGGTGTCGTCGATGATGTCCAGGCGCGGAGCCGGGGTGGGCACGTACAGCGCGGTCGCGGTGTCCGTCACCGCCACCACGCGGGCTCCGGTGCCGTCGGCGACACCCTTCTGCTGGACGTACTTGAGCTCGGGGGTGTCCTCCTCGTCGGACGGACGCAGCAGTGTCAGCCGCAGATCGTCCTGACCCTCGCAGGACTCCAGCACCGACACCGCGCTGGAGCCGGCCGCCGCGGAGACGAACCGGCACAGCGGTGAGGCCGGCACGCCCGGTTTGATCGGGGCGTCGAGCGCGCCGTAGCTGAGCATCCGGACCATGTCGGAGCGCCACATCTCCAGCCGCGTCTGTCCCGCCGACAGAACCGTGGTGCCGTCGCCGGACAGGGTCACGTGCGGGTCGGCGTAGCTGCTGCGCGCGGGGCCGCGCCGGCCCGTCTTGGCGTCGACGGTGCTCACCTGTCCGCAGCCGCGGACGTCGGGATAGACCGCGACGGCGTAGTTGTAGACCCAGGTGACGCCGCACAGCTCGCGGTCGCGCGAGTAGCTCCACAGCGTGGCCCCGGTTGCCGGGTCGCGGCCCTGGATCGCCGTGCCCTCGCCGGTGACGACGGCGCCGCCGACGACGACCGGTGCGGTGGTCTTGGCGCTGCGGGCCGTCCACCGCTGTTCGAGCGAATCAGGAACGGCCGCAGCCGGTTTCAGGCTCACGACCGGCTGTTCGGCGGGTTGGCTCCGGGTGGCCCTGGCATCACTGGTCCACCATACGAAGACCCCGACGACGACGATGACCACCACGATGGCCGTCGCCGCCAGCAGGTCTCCCCGGGTGCGGCGCTCGGGTCTGACCAACGCAGTGGGTCAGTTGGTGGTGCCGGTGCCCGCGGTCGCGGCTTTGCCGGGCCGGCGTCGACGCCGGCGACGGGCGGGGCGTGCGCCGCCTTCGCCGGCCTCGGCGCCGGGGTTCTCCCCGTCGGGAGCGGTCTGCTCGGCAGCGCCCTCAGGATGTCCGCTGACCGGTTTACCGCCGCGGGTCCGGCGCCGGGTGCGGTTGCGGGCCGGCTTCTCGGCGCGTTCGCGCGGTTCGCGCGGTTCCTTGTCGGCGGTGCGCTTCGGCCTGGCGATCGATCCGCCGGCGTCGGCCGGGATCTTGAGCTCTTCGTAGAGGTGCGGCGAGCTCGAGTAGGTCTCGGCCGGCTCGGGGGTGTCCAGGCCGAGGGCCTTGTCGATCATCTCCCACCGGGGTAGCTCGTCCCAGTCGACTAGGGTGACCGCGATGCCGGTCTTGCCCGCCCGGCCGGTGCGGCCGATCCGGTGCACGTAGGACTGCTCGTCCTCGGGGATCTGGAAGTTGATGACGTGCGTGATGTCGTCGATGTCGATGCCGCGCGCGGCCACGTCGGTGGCGACGAGCACGTCGACCTCGCCCGTGCGGAACGCCTTGAGCGCCTTCTCGCGCGCGCCCTGGCCGAGGTCACCGTGTACCGCACCGACCTTGAAGCCCCGCTCGGCGAGCTCGTCGGCGACCTTCTGGGCGGTGCGCTTGGTGCGGGTGAAGATCATCGTCGCCCCGCGGCCCTCGGCCTGCAGGATGCGGGCGACCATCTCGACCTTGTCGAGTGCGTGCGCTCGGTAGGCGAACTGCTCGGTGGTGTCGTGGGTGGCGGCGGAGTGCGGGGCCTCGGCGCGGATGTGCGTCGGCTGCGTCATGAAGGTGCGGGCCAGCGTGATGATCGGGTCCGGCATGGTGGCTGAGAACAACATCGCCTGCCGCTGCGCCGGGATCTGCTTGAGGATTCGCTCGATGTCGGGCAGGAAGCCCAGGTCGAGCATCTCGTCGGCTTCGTCGAGGACGAGCACGGACAGGCCGCCGAGCTGCAGGTGCCCCTGCTGGGCCAGGTCGAGCAGCCGGCCGGGCGTGCCGACGACGACGTCGACACCCTTCTGCAGTGCTTCGATCTGGGGTTCGTAGGGGCGGCCGCCGTAGATCGCGGTGACCGTGAGCTTGCGGGTGTCGTCGGCCATCAGATACTTCGACGCTCCGACCAGGTCTTCGTAGACCTGGATGCAGAGCTCGCGGGTCGGGACGACGATCAGGGCGCGCGGCGCGCCGGTGAGCGGGCGAGCGGTGTCGGTGGTGATCCGGTGCAGCAGGGGCACGCCGAACGCGAAGGTCTTGCCCATGCCGGTGCGGGCCTGGCCGATCAGATCGTCGCCGGCCAGTGCGAGCGGCAGCGTCAGCTCCTGGATCGCGAAGGCGTGCTCGATACCGTTGTCGGCCAGCGCGCGGACGATCTCGTCACGTACTCCGAGCTCGGCGAATGTGGGATTCGGATGTGTAGTTACAGGTGTCATGCAGGAAACGGAGCCTTTCACTTATTCCTCATGCGTTCCACGCGCGCACGAGTTGTGAAGAGAACTTCGCCGGGCCCTGCGCTGAGGAGGCGGGCCGCCGCGTGCACGCACATTTCCAAGGTGCCTGCGGCCAAAACGGCCGGCGTGACCTGGTTCGATCAGTCGGCTCGAGCGCCGACACCGACTCCATGGTAACCGGTCGATCCCGCAGAAGCGGCATCGCCGGCCCCGGAGTCTAGAGTTGGGCCATGTCTTCGACGCCGTCAGCGGCCGCTTCCTCCGCCCAGGCGAGCGAACCGGTGGTCTCGAACGGTTCGCCCGTGACCACGGAGCATCCGGGCATCAACGAACTGTTCGCGCTGCTCGCCTACGGTGAGGTCGCGGCGTTCTACCGCCTGACCGAGGAGGCGCGGATGGCGCCGAACCTGAGCGGGCGGATCAACATGGCCAGCATGGCGGCGGCCGAGATGAACCACTACGAGGTGCTGCGCGACGCGCTGGAGCGCCGCGGCG
Organism: Mycobacterium sp. ZZG; assembly: GCF_054786995.1. Classification (NCBI taxonomy): domain Bacteria; kingdom Bacillati; phylum Actinomycetota; class Actinomycetes; order Mycobacteriales; family Mycobacteriaceae; genus Mycobacterium; species Mycobacterium sp. ZZG. Next base: position 55,053 of record NZ_JBTBFV010000024.1, on the reverse strand, counting down.
TCGACGTCGTCCCGGCCATGACCAGGTACGCGTCCGCTCTGGAGAATTACCACCGCCTGACCACCCCCAGCACATGGCTGGAGGCACTGGTCAAGACCTACGTCGGCGATGCGATGGCCGCCGACTTCTACCTGGAGATCGCCGACGTGATGCCCGCCGAGGTGGCCGACGTCGTGCGGTCCGTGCTGTCCGAGACCGGCCATTCGCAGTTCGTGGTGGCCGAGGTACGGGCCGCGGTGACGGCCAGCGATCGGCAACGGCACCGGCTGGCGCTGTGGTCGCGGCGCCTGCTCGGCGAGGCGATCACGCAGGCCCAGTTCGTGCTGGCCGACCACGACGAACTCGTCGACCTGGTGATGTCCGGCGGCGGCCTGTCCCACATGACCGATTTCTTCGATCGGCTGCAGAAGACGCACGCCAGCCGCATGGAGGAACTCGGCCTGGCCTGAAATCCGCTTCTCTCGCCGAGATTGCATTCCGGTAGGTCGCCACTCGAACTTCGGCGGCTGGAATGCAATGTCGGCGGTCGAGTGTCAGCGGGTGCAGTTGGTGATGATCGAGTTGTTGTTCTGCGCGAAGATCAACGATCCGTTCGCGTCGATGATCGCGCAGTTGAGCTGACCGGACATGCTCGTCGCCGTCACCGAGCTCAGCGTCACTCCGGGGTTCAGCACCACCGTCTTCGACCACGGCAGCGCGACGTTCACGTCGGTCTGCAACGCACCCTGCGCGTCGGTGTAGATCACGGTGACCAGATCGAGCAGCGGGCGGTTGCCGGTGATGCGGTAGGTCACCGTGCCCGCCGCCGCGGCCGGTGGGGGCGGCGCGGCCTGCGGGGCCGGCAGCACCGGCGCGGGCGCGGCCGGTGCCGGGGTGGGTGCCTCGGCAGTGGGGGTCACCGTGGTGACCGTCTCGGCCGGCAGGGACGGCGACACGGGCGCGGCGGCGCGGGGTGACGGCGTGGACGAGGGCTCCGGTGCGGAGCTGGACGGCACCGGAGCGGCCACCGTCGCCGACACCGAGCCGCTGTCACCGCCGCCGAGGATCATGCTCGCGGTGATCACCGCGACGAACAGGATCGCCCCGGCCACTCCGGCGATCCACATCCAGCGGCGGTCGAGCTGCTCCTCGTCGAGGTACTGGTCGTAGTCCTCGGTGTAGCCGTCACCGGGGAACGGCGGCAGTGCGTCGGTGTCCAGGTCCCCGTAACGGTCCGGATGGTCGTCGCCAGGGCTCCCGTAGGAGCCGTATCGCCCACTGCCCCGCGGGCTTCGGATCCGCTCGGTCGGCGTCAGGGAATACGGTGAAGTAGCGGTGTATGGCCTGTTCATTCAGCTTGTCCCAGTCGTCTTTTCCGATTTCGGCCCCGATGCTACTGAGGCAGAAGTGACAGATGGGGCTGACGAGGCCCTGCAGGCGGTCACGTTCGGGACTCGGTTGGATCGCTCCGGCGTTATGACCGTGCGCGTTCGTTCGCTCGTCGCGTACGCGGGTCCCGGGACCGCCTCTGTGGGCCCACGTCCATTAGCCTCCTTGGAGTACGAGCACACGAACAGAAGGGTTTCCACCGTGGAGGTCAAGATCGGTGTCACCGACAGCCCGCGCGAGCTGATTTTGTCCAGCGCGCAGACGCCGGCCGAGGTGGAGAAGTTGGTCACCGATGCGCTCAGCGGCGATCCGAGCGTCCTGGGTCTGACCGACGAGAAGGGTCGCCGGTTCCTCGTGCAGTCCGCACGGATCGCCTACGTCGAGATCGGCGCGGCGGATTCGCGTCGGGTCGGGTTCGGGGTCGTCGGCGCGGAGGTCACCAAGAGCTGATCGTCGCGGGCCGAGACCGCATCCGCGCCGGGAAAGTTCGAGAAACCCCCGGCCCGGATGCAGTTTCGGCCCGAAACCGGATCAGGACCGCGTCAGCGGCACGTGTGAGAGCCCACCCCAGATGAACTGGACCGTACCCTCGACGGCGTCGTCCTTGTCGATAGGGCGCTCGGCGTTGAGCCAGTAGCGCGCCGAGTCGACGCTGATGCTGACCAGCCCCACGGCGATCATCCGCGCGCGGTGCGGCTCCAGCCCGGAATCATGGCTGATCAGATCGAACACCGCGTCGGTGCACGATTCGGTGGCCACCTTGACCTGCGCGGCGACCTGCGGCTCGGTCACGTAGTCATTCTCGAAGATCAGCCGGTAGCCCTGGCTGTCGTGCTCGATGAAGTCGAAGAACGCCTGCACGGCGGCGCGGACGCGCTGCCGGTTGTCGGTGGTGGTGCGCAGCGCCTGGCGCACGCCGGAGACCAGGTTGTCGACATGGCGCTGCAACACCGCCAGGTAGAGCTCCACCTTCGACGAGAAGTGTTGGTAGAGAACCGGTTTGCTGACACCAGCGCGGTCGGCGATCTCGTCCATGCCTGCGGCGTGGTAGCCGCGGTCGACGAACACCTCGCTGGCCGCGATCAACAACTGGCCGCGGCGTTCATCACGCGGCAGACGGTTGCCACGCCGGGCTGCGCCGGAGGCGCTGGTGCCGTTTGCCGGCTGCCCCCCTCGTCGCTGCGCCGTCTTTGCCAGTTCGCTCATCAGAACCTCGAGATCTACAGCCGGCGCGACCGGCGTCTTGAATTCGCTCGCACTGACACTACTACCGTCGGGCGACCATACGTGTCATGACAGGTGTCACGTCGCCGGTTCGCGCCGTCCCGCCGTTTGCGGTGATCCGGTGGCGTGCCAGCACGGGATGTCCTCTGAGCTGTGTCATCCTGTTCCGGTGACCTACGGACCGGGGCGTCGCGAGGGCGGTCGCGTTCCGGTGCTTCGCGACCAGTGGCGAGAGCCCTTACGTGCCCAGCGTGACCCGCTGGCCGAGCAGCCGGGCCGGGTCCGCTCCAACCGGGACGACCGCAAGCGCTGGCGCAAGCAGACCTGGCTCGGTCGGTTCGTCTCCACGTACGGATGGCGGGCGTACGCGCTGCCGCTGCTCGTCGTGCTCACCGCGGTGGTCGTGTACCAGACCATCACCGGCACCAGCGCTCCGCAGGCGGTCGACGACGAAGGGCCGGTGCAGGGACCGCCCACGATCGGCGTCCCGAGCACGTCCATCGTGGGCGCCCCGGCCAAAGGCCTGACTCAGTTCGATGCCAACCTGCCAACCGGGATCCTGCCCGACGGCGGGCCGTTCACCGCGGCAGGCGCCCGCACCTGGCACGTCGTGCCGGGCGCCACCCCGCAGGTGGGGCAGGGCACCACCAAGGTCTTCACCTACACCGTCGAGGTGGAAGACGGGCTCGACACCACGAGTTTCGGCGGTGACGAGGGGTTCGCCCGCATGGTCAGTGAGACCCTGGCCAACCCGAAGAGCTGGACCCACAACCCGCAGTTCGCGTTCACCCGCGTCGACGCCGCCTCCGGGGTGGTGCCCGATTTCCGGGTGTCGCTGACCTCGCCGATGACGATCCGCGACGGCTGCGGTTACGACATCCAACTCGAAGCGTCCTGCTACAACCCGGCCTTCGAAGGGCAGCCGCGGGTGTTCATCAACGAGGCGCGGTGGGTGCGCGGCGCGGTGCCGTTCCAGGGCGACATCGGCTCGTACCGCCAATACGTGGTCAACCATGAGGTCGGCCACGCCATCGGCTACCAGCGCCACGAACAGTGCACCGAGAACGGCGCGCTCGCGCCGATCATGATGCAGCAGACGTTTTCGACCAACAACAGCGACGCCGCCAAGTTCGACCCCGGCACGGTCACCCCGGACGGGCTGACGTGCCGGTTCAACCCCTGGCCGTATCCGATCGCCTGATCACCGCGGCCGCGCCCGGCTGCGCCTGTCGTCTGCGAGCAGCGGGGAAGCGTCGGGCCCTCGTTGCTGTTGAAACCCTTACCTGCTGAGATGGGTCATACCGCCAACCAAGGAGATAGTCGGTGTCCTCACCGTTGCCGCCGCTGGTCGAGCCAGCGGCTGAACTCACTCGCGACGAGGTCGCGCGCTATAGCCGCCACCTCATCATTCCCGACCTCGGGCTGGACGGGCAGAAGCGGTTGAAGAACGCCCGCGTGCTGGTCATCGGCGCGGGCGGGCTGGGTTCGCCCACGCTGCTGTACCTGGCCGCCGCGGGTGTCGGCACGATCGGCATCGTCGAGTTCGACGTCGTCGACGAATCCAACCTGCAGCGCCAGATCATCCACGGAGTCTCCGACATCGGCCGATCGAAGGCGCAGAGCGCCAAGGACTCGATCGCCGAGATCAACCCTCTGGTGAAGGTCAACCTGCACGAGTTCCGACTGGAGCCCGATAACGCCGTCGACCTGTTCTCCCAGTACGACCTGATCCTCGACGGCACCGACAACTTCGCGACGCGGTATCTGGTCAACGATGCCGCCGTGCTGGCCGGCAAGCCGTACGTGTGGGGATCGATCTACCGTTTCGAGGGGCAGGTCTCGATTTTCTGGGAGGATGCCCCGGACGACCTTGGCCTGAATTACCGCGACCTGTACCCGGAGCCGCCGCCGCCGGGGATGGTGCCGTCGTGCGCCGAGGGCGGCGTGCTGGGCATCCTGTGCTCGTCGATCGCGTCGGTGATGGGCACCGAGGCCATCAAGCTGATCACCGGCATCGGTGAACCGCTGCTGGGCCGGCTGATGGTCTACGACGCGCTCGACATGACCTACCGCACCATCAAGATCCGCAAGGATCCGTCGACCCCGAAGATCACCGAGCTCATCGACTACGAGGAGTTCTGCGGCGTGGTGTCCGACGCTGCGGCCGAGGCGGCAGCCGAGTCGACGATCACCCCGCGCGAGCTCCGTGAGCTGATCGATTCGGGCAAGCCGCTTGCGCTGATCGACGTCCGGGAACCGGTCGAGTGGGACATCAACCACATCCAGGGCGCCGAGCTGATTCCCAAGGGCGCGTTCGAATCCGGCGAGGCGCTGGCGAAACTGAAGGTGGACCGGACGCCGGTGTTCTACTGCAAGACCGGGATCCGCTCGGCCGAGGTGCTTGCCATCGTGAAGAAGGCCGGATTCTCTGACGCACTGCACGTGCAGGGCGGGATCGTGGCCTGGGGCAGGCAACTCGAACCCGACATGGTCATGTACTAACGCTGGGTTGGCGCTCGCGGCAATTAGGCTGTGGCGGTGACCGCCGAGCGACCGCCAGAGCACGTACTCACAGCCTTCGGGCTGTCCGGAGTGCAGCCTGCGCCGCTCGGATCCAGCTGGGAGGGCGGCTGGCGCTGCGGCGAGGTGGTGCTCTCGGTGGTCGCCGACCACGCGCGGGCCGCGTGGTCGGCCAAGGTGCGCGAGACGTTGTTCGTCGACGGTGTGCGGCTGGCCCGTCCGGTGCGGTCGACCGACGGGCGGTACGTGGTCGCCGGCTGGCGCGCCGACACCTACGTGGCCGGGACGCCCGAACCGCGGCACGACGAAGTGGTCTCGGCCGCGGTGCGGTTGCACGAGGCCACCGCCAAGCTGGAGCGGCCCAGGTTCCTGACCCAGCCGCCTGTCGCGCCGTGGGGTGACGTCGACGTGTTCACCGCCGCCGACCGGGCGGCGTGGGAAGAGCGTCCGCTGCATTCACTGCCGCCGGGCGCGCGGGTGGCGCCGGCCACCACCGACGGGCAGAAGTCGATCGAGTTGATCAACCAGCTCGCGACGCTACGCCGGCCGACCAAGAGCCCCAGTCAGCTTGTGCACGGAGATCTCTACGGCACAGTGCTTTTCGCAGGCACCGCAGCGCCGGGCATCACCGACATCACCCCGTACTGGCGGCCCCCGGCCTGGGCGGCCGGTGTGGTCGTGGTGGATGCGCTGGCCTGGGGCGAAGCGGACGACGCGTTGATCGAGCGGTGGTCGGCGCTGCCGGAGTGGCCGCAGATGCTGTTGCGCGCGTTGATGTTCCGGCTGGCGGTGCATGCGTTGCACCCGCGGTCGACGTCGGCGGCGTTTCCCGGTCTGGCTCGTACCGCGGCGCTGGTGCGGCTGGCAGTCTGACCGGGCCACGTCTCCCGCGGAATAGCATTCCTGGCTGCGATTTGTCCCACGATCGCAGCCGTGACCGCTCACTCGGTGATCAGAACGCGTGCCGGTACTCGCGGAGCTGCACCCGTCCGTCCACTGCGAGCACCCCCTCGGCGCGCAGCCGTTCCAGTTGGCGGGTGGCCAGGTGCGCCGCAGGTCGGCCGGACGCCGAGATCACCCGGTGCCACGGCAAATCCGACGAGTCGGTCCGCATGATCCAGCCCACGATCCGCGGGCTCGACAGCCCGGCGGCTTCGGCGATGTCACCGTAGGTCGCGACCGCGCCCGAGGGTATCGACGCGACGAGTCCGCGGACCGTCTCGACCTGCTCCTCGGTGATCGCCGCCATGCTCAGCCCAGGTGGTCGCGAATCACCGCGGCGGTCTCGGCCGGCTTGGCCAACGGCACCATGTGATCGCAATCCCATTCCAGCAGTGTGAAATCCGAGCCGAGGCCGGCATCGAGCGCGGCGATCAGCTCGTCACCGGCGTAGGGCGGGTCGGTGTGCAGGGCGCGCACCAGCGTCGTGGGTGTGCCGTCCCGCGGCAGCGGCACCGCGCGGGTCAGCTCGCTCCAGTAGCAGAGCATCGCCGGGATGCTGATGCGCCACCCGACCCGCCCGTTGGGCTGGTCGACGAGGTGTTCGTCGAGTTCCCTGTCCAGCTCCTCCTCGGCGACCTCGCCCCAGGACCCGCCGGCTTTCTCGTCGCGGGCCTCCGCGCGGTCGGTGTAATCGGGGGAGCGGTACATCTCGTCAGCGACCTCACGCATCCAGCGCCCGTCCAGGGCCACCGCGGGATCCAACAGCACGATGCCTTTGATCAGGTCGGGGCGCTGCGCGGCGAGGTTCAGCGCGATCGCCCCGCCGAACGAGTGACCGACCACCACCACCTGTCCGTCGGCCTCGGCGTCCACCAGAGCGGCCAGCGCGGCGACATTGGCCTCGATCGTCCACGGCGCATCCCACGACGAACGGCCGTGCCCCAGCAGATCCGGTGCGATCGCCGGCACGTCGGGCAGATGCCTGGTGAACAGACTCTCCCAGCGCTTGCCGTGGCCGGTCAGTCCGTGGATCGCCAGCACACGGGCAGGGCCGGACGACCCGAAACGGTAGGTGCACAACACATCGGTCACACGTGCAGATGCTGCCAGGTCGACGGGGCCGGGGTCTATCCGAGCGGTGTTGTCGGACCCCCGTGATCTGATGCGTGCATGTCCGCGCCGCACGCCGAACTCACCGCCGAAGTCCTCAGTCGACGGGACGTGCGGGGCACATTCCGCGTGCTGGGCGGGCCCGGCACCGGTAAGAGCACGCTGCTGGTGGACACCGCCGCGGCCCACATCCAGGCCGGGCGGGACCCGGAATCGGTTCTGCTGCTGACAGGTTCGGCCCGGCTCAATACGCAGGCCAGGGCGGCCATCACCACCGCCCTGCTCGGCGCCGGGGGACGCAGCGCCGTGCGCGAGCCGCTGGTGCGCACGGTGCACTCCTACGCGTTCGCGGTGTTGCGGCTGGCCGCCCAGCGCAACGGCAGCCCGCCGCCGCGGCTGATCACCAGCGCCGAGCAGGACGGCATCATCCGTGAGCTGCTGACCGGTGACCTCGAGGACGGCGACGCGTCACCCGTCCGGTGGCCGGAGCGGCTGCGGCCGGCGCTGAGCACCGTCGGGTTCGCCACCGAACTGCGCGACCTGATGGCCCGCTGCAGCGAGCGCGGCGTCGATCCGCTTGCGCTGCAACGCCTCGGCCGGTCCGCAGGCCGGCCGGAGTGGCAGGCCGCGGGCCGGTTCGCCCAGGCCTACGAGCAGATCATGCTGCTGCGGGCGGCGGTGGGTATGGCCGCCCCGCAGGCCACTGTGCCGGCCCTGGGAGCCGCCGAACTCGTCGGTGCGGCGCTGGAGGCGTTCGCCACCGACGCCGACCTGCTGGCCGCCGAGCGGGCGCGGGTGCAGCTGCTGCTGGTCGACGATGCCCAGCACCTCGACCCCCAGGCCGCTCGCCTGGTCGAGGTGCTCGCCGCCGGCGCCGAGCTGACCGTGATCGCCGGCGATCCCCATCAGACCGTGTTCGGTTACCGCGGCGCCGATCCCGCGCTGCTGCGCGGCGACGGGCCCGCACTGGCCCTGACGCGCTCCTACCGGAGTGCGGCTCCGATCGCCGAGCTGATCGCCGCGGTCGGGCGCCGACTGCCCGGTCCCGACGCCGTGCGGGAGTTCACCGGCACGGACGCGGCAGGTTCGGTCGCGGTGCGCATCGCCGCATCCCAGCACGCCGAGTCGGCGCTGATCGCCGACGCCCTGCGCCGGGCGCACCTGGTCGACGGCGTGCCGTGGTCACAGATGGCGGTGATCGTTCGGTCCGTGCCGCGGACGGGCGCCGCGCTGGGCCGCGCACTGGCGGCAGCGGGCGTGCCGGTGGACCTCCCGCAGAACGATTCTCCGCTGGCCGACCAGCCGGCGGTGCGGGCACTGCTGACCGTTCTGGAGGCCACCGCCGACGGCCTCGACGGTGACCGGGCGCTGGCACTGGTCACCGGACCGATCGGGCGCGTCGACCCCGTCTCGCTGCGGCAGCTGCGCCGGGCGCTGCGCCGGGCGGCCCCGGGCGCACGCGGGGCGTTCGGTGATCTGCTGGTCGACGCTCTGCACCGCGACGAGAACTCGTTGCCCGACGAGCAGGCGCGGGCAGTGCGGCGGGTCGCCGGGGTGCTGGCCGCCGCCCGGCGCAGCGCTGACGAGGGGCGCGACCCGCGCCATACCCTCTGGCAGGCCTGGCACCGCTGCGGCCTGCAACGGCGCTGGCTGGCCGCCAGCGAACGGGGCGGCCCGGCCGCGGTTCAGGCCGATCGCGACCTCGATGCCATCACCGCGATGTTCGACGTGGCCGAACAGTACGTCGCGCGGACCGCCGGCGCGTCGCTGCGCGGCTTTGTCGATCACATCGGCGCGTTGTCGCTGCCGCCGGCCCGGTCCGTCGAGCAGGCGCCGGAGGCGGTCGCGCTGCTGAGCGCGCACTCCGCGTTGGACCGGGAGTGGGAGTTCGTGGTGCTCGCTGGACTGCAGGAAGGCTTGTGGCCCAACGTTGCTCCGCGCGGCGGGGTGTTGGGCACCCAGCAGCTGGTGGACGTCATCGACGGCGTCGTCGACGCCGGGGACCGCGCCCTGTCGAGCCGGGCACCGCTGCTGGCTGAGGAGCGCAGGCTACTGATCGCAGCGATCGGCCGCGCCCGCGGCCGGCTGCTGGTGACGGCGGTCGACAGCGACAGCGGGGACGCTGCGATGCTGCCGTCCTCCTTCTGCCATGAGATCGCCGCGCTGGCCACTGAACCGGCACCTCAGCCGCCGCCGCCGATACGCGCTCCGAGGGTGCTGGCGCCGTCGGCCGTCGTCGGTCGTTTGCGGTCGGTGGTGTGCGCAGCGCCGGACGCGGTTGATGACATGGAAAGAGCCTGCGCCGCAGCGCAACTGGCGCGTCTGGCCGAGGCCGGGGTGCATGGCGCGGATCCGGCGACGTGGTACGGAGCCCGCGACCTGTCCAGCGCCGAACCGCTGTGGGAGGGCGACGACCACGTGGTGACGCTGTCGCCGTCGACACTGCAGATGCTCTCGGACTGCCCGTTGCGGTGGTTGCTGGAGCGTCACGGCGGATCCCGTGGCCGTGACGTGCGCTCCAGCCTCGGCTCGCTGGTGCACGCCCTGATCTCCGAAGCGGGCCGCACCGAGGCCCAGCTGCTCGATGGACTCGAAAAGGTGTGGGGCGAGCTTCCTTTCGATGCCCGATGGTATGCCGACAACGAACGGGCCCGGCACCTGGAGATGCTGCGTACCTTTCTGCGGTGGCGGGAGGAGACCCGCGGGGAGCTCACCGAGGTCGGCACCGAGGTCGAGGTCGACGGGAAGGTCGGCGAGGCCGACGGTGAGCGGCCGGCCGTGCGGGTGCGCGGGCGACTGGACCGCCTGGAACGCGACAGTGAAGGCCGGCTCGTCGTCATCGACATCAAGACCGGCAAGAGCCCGGTGAGCAAGGACGACGCCCAGAGCCACGCCCAATTGGCGCTGTACCAGCTGGCGGTGGCGGCCGGCCTGCTGCCCGACGGTGACGAACCGGGAGGCGGACGCCTGGTCTACCTCGGCAAGACCACCGGTGGCGGCGCGACCGAACGCCACCAGGACGCGCTGACCGCCGACGGCCGCAGCGAGTGGGAAGCCCAGGTCCACGAGGCAGCCGCAGCCACGCAAGGGCCGGAGTTCGCCGCCCGGATCAACGACGGCTGCGCGCACTGCCCGGTCCGCGCCATGTGCCCGGCGCAGAACACCAGGAGGGACGCATGACGGGTCCGCGGTACAGTCCCGCCGAATTATCCACAGCACTGGGTCTTTTCGAGCCCACCGACGAGCAGGCCGCCGTGATCTCGGCCCCGCCGGGACCACTCGTGGTGATCGCCGGCGCCGGGGCGGGCAAGACCGAGACGATGGCCGCACGGGTGGTGTGGCTGGTGGCCAACGGGTACGCCCGGCCCGGGGAGGTGCTCGGTCTGACCTTCACCCGCAAGGCGGCCGGGCAGCTGCTGCGCCGGGTCCGTGCCCGGCTGGCCCGGCTGGCTGGGGCGGGTCTGATGCTCCCGGCGGGCAGTGCGGATCTCGCCGACGACCCCGTCACGATCAGCACCTACCACGCATTCGCCGGGAATCTGCTCCGCGACTTCGGTCTGCTGCTCCCCGCCGAACCCGACACCAGGCTGCTCGGCGAAACCGAGTTGTGGCAGCTGGCGTTCAGGGTGGTGTGTGAACATCCGGCGGCCCTCGACACCGAGAAGTCGCCGGCCTCGATCACCGACATGGTGCTGCGGTTGGCCGGGCAGCTTTCCGAACACCTCGTCGACACTGCTCAGCTGCGCGACACCCATGTCGAGCTGGAGCGATTGGTGCACCACTTGCCCGCGGGCCGTTACCAGCGCGATCGCGGGCCCAGCCAGTGGCTCCTCCGCATGCTCGCCACCCAGACCGAGCGCACCATGCTCGTCCCACTCATCGACGCGCTGCACCAGCGGATGCGGCAGGAGCGGGTGATGGATTTCGGGATGCAGATGGCCTCGGCCGCGCGGTTGGCCGCGCAGTGCCCGCAGGTCGGCGAACAGCTGCGGCAACGCTACCGCGTGGTCCTGCTCGACGAGTACCAGGACACCGGGCATGCGCAGCGGGTGGCGCTGTCCTCGTTGTTCGGCGGCGGTGCCGACGACGGGCTGGCGCTGACCGCCGTCGGGGACCCGATCCAGTCGATCTACGGCTGGCGCGGAGCCTCGGCGACCAACCTGCCGCGGTTCACCACCGACTTCCCGCTGGCGGACGGCAGCCCGGCGCCGACGCTGGAGCTGCGCACCAGTTGGCGCAACCCGCCCGAAGTCCTGCACCTTGCCAACGAGGTGTCCGTCGAAGCCCGGCGCCGGTCGGTTTCGGTCCGCGCGCTGCAGCCGCGCCCGGGCGCCGAGCCCGGCAGCGTGCGGTGTGCGCTGCTGACCGACGTGGAGGCCGAACGGGAGTGGGTCGCCGAGCAGATCGCGTCGCGGTGGCACGCCGGTTCCGCTTCCGGTGGGGCGGCGCCGACGGCCGCAGTGCTGGTGCGCCGCAACGTCGACGCCGGACCGATGGCCGATGCGCTGACCCGTCGGGGAGTCGCCGTGGAGGTGGTCGGCCTCGCGGGCCTCCTGGCGGTGCCGGAGGTCTCCGATGTGGTCGCCATGCTGCGGCTGGCGGCCGACCCGACCGCCGGGGCGGCGGCAGTGCGGGTATTGACCGGGCCACGGTGGCGCCTGGGCGCCCGCGACGTCGCGGCGCTGTGGCGGCGGGCGGTCACCCTCGTCGACGCGGGCGGTCCCGCGCCCGATGCGGTGTCGACGACCGCCGGGATCGTCGCGCAACTCGGTCCGGACGCTGACGCCGCGTGCCTGGCCGACGCGATCTGCGATCCGGGCCCGGCCGCGGCGTACTCCCCGCAGGGGCACGCCAGGATCGTCGCGCTGGGGCGTGAACTGACCGCGCTGCGCGCCCATCTGGACAGCCCGCTGCCCGAGCTACTCGCCGAGGTGCGCCGCGTCCTCGGTATCGACACCGAAGTCCGTGCCGCACAACCAGTCTCGGCAGGATGGTCGGGCACCGAGCACCTCGACGCGTTCGCCGACGTGGTGGCCGACTTCGCGTCCCGGGGCGCCACCACGGTGTCGGCGCTGCTGGCCTATCTCGACACCGCCGAGCAGGTGGAGAACGGTCTGGCGCCCGCCGAGGTCACGGTGTCAGCGGACCGCGTGCAGATCCTCACCGTGCACGCCGCCAAGGGCCTGGAATGGCAGCTCGTCGCCGTGCCGCACCTGTCCGCTCGGATCTTCCCGTCCACCGCCTCCCCGCGCACCTGGCTCACCGACGCCGCCGACCTGCCCCCGCTGCTGCGCGGTGACTGCGCGGCGGTGTCAGAACACGGCGTTCCGGTGCTCGACACCTCCGACGTCAGCGACCGGAAAGGCTTGTCCGACAAGATCTATGACCACAAGCGCAGCCTGGACCAACGTCGCACCGACGAAGAGCGCCGCCTGCTGTACGTGGCCATCACCCGCGCCGAGGACACGCTGCTGGTGTCGGGCCATCACTGGGGTGCGACCGAATCCAAGCCCAGAGGTCCGTCGACGTTCCTGACCGAACTCAAGGACGTCATCGACGCGTCGATCGCCGACGGAACTCCGTGTGGAACCGTCGACATCTGGACTGACGCCCCCGCCGACGGTGAGTCCAACCCGCTGCGCGACCGGGTGGTCGAGGCCGTGTGGCCGGAAGATCCGCTGGGCGGTCGGCGTGCGCACACCGACCGGGGCGCGCAGCTGGTCGCCTCGGCGATGTCCGCCGAGTCACCACCGGATCCGACACCCGATGTCCACGAATGGGCCGCCGACGTCGACGCACTGCTGGCCGAACGCGAACGTGCCGCCCGGCGGCCGGTGCGTCCGTTGCCGCAGCAGTTGTCGGTCAGCGCGATGGTCGAACTCGGCCGCGACCCGGAGGCGGTCGCCGCACGTCTGCAGCGCCGGCTGCCCCGGCGCCCGGATGCACAGGCCCTGCTGGGCAGCGCATTTCACGACTGGGTGCAACGCTACTTCCAGGCCGAGAAGCTGTTCGATCTCGATGACCTGCCCGGCGCGGTGGACGCCGACCGTGACGATCGTGGCGAGCTGGAGGAGCTGCAGAACGCGTTCGTGGTGTCACCGTGGGCTGCTCGCACCCCGATCGATGTGGAGGTGCCGTTCGACATGATGATCGGCGCACGGGTGGTCCGCGGCCGCATCGACGCGGTCTTCGCCGACGACGACGGCGGGGTCACGGTGCTGGACTGGAAGACCGGCGAGCTGCCGCCGACCGAAGAGGAGTTGCGGCACAATGCTGTTCAGCTCTCGGTGTACCGGTTGGCGTGGGCACGCCTGCATGACTGCCCGCTGTCCTCGGTGCGCGCAGCGTTCCATTATGTGCGGTCCGGACGCACGGTCATCCCGGACCACCTGCCCGACGAGGACGAGTTGATCGCGCTGCTGACCGACCGGTCCCGGGACGGGGAGGTGGCTCAGCTGTCGCGGTAGATTTTCCAGGCCTGCGTGATCATCGGGATCTGCAACGGCAGTCGGGCGATCGCACCCAACCGCATGGGCAGTGACTTGGTCGGGTCGTTGAACCACAGCCGGACCATGTTCACGTTGCCGGGGAACACGCCGACGAACAACGCGATCGCCGACAGCGCGCCGGCCTTGCGGGTCTTCGGCGCCAGCAGCAGTGCGCCCACACCGACCTCGGCGGCACCGGAGGCGTAAGTGTAGAAGCGCTGTGTGCCGGGGAGTTCCGCGGGCACGATCGAGTCGAAGGGCTTCGGGGCGACGAAATGCAGGATGCCCATGCCGACCAGCCAGGCGCCCATTCGGGCGCCGCGTGAGGACTTCGTGATCTGCTGCCGTGCCGTTGGAGACGTGGTCATGATTACATTGTGCTGGTGCGGCTGCCTCACTCCTTGACCGGCCCTCGTGGCTAAGGGACGTCTACGCCGGCGGGTACGCCGGTTCGATCAGGCGCTGGCCGATCTTCCGGTTCACGCGCTCACCGACCGCGTGCAGATCCCGACCGAGACGGTGAGCCCGGCGCGGCGCATCACCGTACGCGTCATCTACGCGCTGGGGGCGCTGTTCGCCGCGGTGCTGATCGTCTACCTCGACCGCGACGGGTACCGCGACAGCCAAGAGAATCCACTGTCCTTCCTGGACTGCCTGTACTACGCGACGGTGTCGCTGTCGACGACGGGTTACGGCGACATCACCCCGATCACCCCGGAGGCGCGCCTGGTCAACGTCCTGGTGATCACGCCGCTGCGGGTGGCTTTCCTGATCGTGCTGATCGGCACCACCGTCGAGACCCTCACCACGCAATCGCGTCAGGTCTATCAAATCCAGCGCTGGAGGAGCAGATTGCGCAACCACATCATCATCGTCGGCTACGGCACCAAGGGCCGCACCGCCGCCGCGGCGATGGTCGGCGACGAGATCGCACCCGGCGACATCGTGGTGGTCGACGAGGACACCGCGGCCCTGGAACGCGCCAAGAGCGCGGGCCTGGTCACCGTTCGCGGCAGTGCCACCGACTCCGAGGTTCTGCGCCTGGCCGGCGCTCAGCACGCCAGGACCATCATCGTCGCGGCCAACCGGGACGACACCGCTGTCCTGGTCACCCTCACCGCCCGCGAACTCGCGCCGAAGGCCAAGATCATCGCCGCGGTGCGCGAAACCGACAATGAACACCTACTCAAGCAGTCCGGGGCGGACTCGACCGTCGTCACCTCCGAGACGGCGGGCCGTTTGCTCGGCATCGCGGTAAAGACCCCCAGCGTCGTCGAGATGATGGAGGATCTGCTCACCCCCGACCGCGGTTTCGCGATCGCCGAACGGGAGGTCACGCCGAAGGAGGTCGGTGGCTCGCCACGCCATCTGCCCGACATCGTGCTCGGTGTGGTCCGCGGCAACAGGCTGATCCGGGTCGACGACCCCGAGGTCGACGCTCTGGAGCCGGGAGACAGGCTGCTCTACATCAGGTCCGCGGACGAGGAGCGATGAGCGCTTGCCGCGAAGAGCAGAAGGCAGCGATGAGCGCTTGCGCCGCGACGAGCCCTCGGGCGAGGAGCCGTCGAGTGAAGAGCAGAAGGCAGCGATGAGCGCTTGCGCGAAGAGCAGAAGGCAGCGATGACACCTTTCCGGCTACGCAATGTCCCGCTGCTGTCCCGGGTTGGCGCCGACCGCGCCGACACGTTGCGCACCGATGTCGACGCCGCGGTCGCCGGATGGCCCGACGCGCTCTTGCTGCGGGTAGACCGGCGTAACCAGGTGTTGATCTCCGGCGGCCGCGCGGTGCTGAATCGCGCCGTGTCCGCCGGTGCCGCCCCGCCCGAGGACGCCGTGTTTCTCGGCAAGCTCGGCGACGGCACCCACGTGTGGGCGCTGCGCTCGGAGCTCGAACCCCCGGAGGACTCCGACGCCCCGCTCGAAGTGCTCGACCTGCGTCGCACCGGCGAGGTGTTCGACGACGTCAGCGCTCAACTGGTCGCCACCGCGACCGCGCTGCTGAACTGGCACGACCATGCCCGCTTCAGCCCGGTCGATGGTGCCCCGACCACGCCGATCAAGAGCGGCTGGGCGCGGATCAACGCGGTCACCGGTCACGAGGAGTTCCCGCGCATCGACCCCGCGGTGATCTGCCTGGTGCACGACGGGCACGACCGCGCGGTGCTGGCCCGACAGACGGTGTGGCCGCCGCAGCTGTTCTCGATTCTGGCCGGCTTCGTCGAGGCGGGGGAGTCGTTCGAGTCCTGCGTGGTGCGTGAGATCGCCGAGGAGATCGGCCTGACCGTCACCGACGTCGAGTACCTGGGGTCTCAGCCGTGGCCGTTCCCGCGGTCGCTGATGGTCGGTTTCCACGCCCTCGGTGACCCCGAGCAACCGTTCTCCTTCAACGACGGCGAGATCGCCGAAGCCGCATGGTTCACCCGTGCCGAGATCCGCGAGGCGCTCGACCAGGGGGACTGGAGTTCGGGCAGCACCTCGAAACTACTGCTGCCCGGGTCGATCTCGATCGCGCGGGAGATCATCGAATCCTGGGCCGCGCTGGACTGACGTCGCCGGAGCCGGGCCCTGCGAGTTATCCGGCCAGCTTGGCTTTGACCTGCTTTATGCTCGGATTGGTCAGCGTGGAGCCGTCGGTGAACTTCACCGTCGGCACGACGTGGTTGCCTCCGTTGACCGACCCGACGAACTCCGCGGCGGAGGGATCGGCCTCGATGTCGACCTCGGTCCAGCTGATGCCCTCGGACTTCAACGCCATCTTCAGACGCGAGCAGTAGCCGCACCACGTGGTCGTGTACATGGTCAGGGTGGCTTCGTCAGCGCTCATAAGCCCATCAACGTAGCCGACGCGCCCGACATGCCCGTCCCGAGGTCCGCGCTTGTCGGGGCACGCTGACATGATGGTCGGCATGCCCTCGACAGCCTCTCGTGACCGGCTGTTGGGTGACCTCGACTCCGAACAGCGCGAGGCGGTGCTCGCGCCCCGGGGCCCGGTCTGCGTGCTCGCCGGTGCGGGCACCGGAAAGACACGCACCATCACCCGCCGCATCGCCCATCTGGTGACGGCCGGCCACGTCGCCCCCGGTCAGGTGCTGGCGGTCACCTTCACCCAGCGCGCGGCCGGGGAGATGCGGGGCCGGTTGCGCGCTCTTGACGAGGGCGCAGGCACCGGCGCGGTGCAGGCGCAGACGTTTCACGCCGCCGCCCGCCGCCAGCTGTCGTATTTCTGGCCGCGCGTGGTCGGCAACACCGAGTGGCAGCTGATGGACAGCAAGTTCGCCGTCGTCGCCCAGGCCGCCAACCGCACCGGGCTCCCTACCGGCACCGACAATGTCCGTGACCTCGCCGGGGAGATCGAGTGGGCCAAGGCGTCACTGATCACTCCGGAGGCCTACGCGCGGGCCGTCGCCGAGGTCGGCCGCGACATCCCGTTCGACGCGCAGAAGGTCGCGACGGCCTATGCCAGCTACGAGACCCTCAAGTCCCGCCGAGAAGGCATGGCGCTGCTGGACTTTGACGACCTGCTGTTGCACACCGCCGCCGCCATCGAGAACGATCCCGCGGTGGCCCAGGAGTTCCGTGACCGGTACCGCTGTTTCGTCGTCGACGAGTACCAGGACGTCACGCCGCTGCAGCAGCGCGTGCTCGACGCCTGGCTGGGCGGCCGCGACGACCTGACGGTCGTCGGCGACGCCAACCAGACCATCTACTCGTTCACCGGCGCCTCACCGCGCTACCTGCTCGACTTCTCGCGACGGTTCCCCGAGGCCGCGGTGGTGCGGCTGGAGCGCGACTACCGCTCCACCCCGCAGGTCGTCTCGCTGGCCAACCGGGTGATCGCGGCCGCGCGCGGGCGGATGGCGGGCAGCCGGCTACACCTGATCGGCCAGCGCCCGCCGGGGCCCGAACCGGTGTTCAAGGAGTATCCCGACGAGGTCGCCGAAGCGACCGCGGTGGCCGCCAGCATCGGCAAGCTCATCGAATCCGGTACTGCCGCTTCGGAAATCGCCGTGCTCTACCGCATCAACGCTCAGTCAGAAGTTTACGAGGAAGCTCTCACCGAGGCCGGCATTGCCTTTCAGGTGCGCGGCGGTGAGGGGTTTTTCAGCCGCCAGGAGATCCGGCAGGGCCTGCTGGCGTTGCAGCGCGTCGCCGAGCGCGGCCCCGACGACAGCGCCGGTGCGCTACCGCAGGTGGTGCGCCAGACGCTCGAGCCGCTCGGTCTGACCGCTCAGCCGCCGCCCGGCACCAAGGCCCGGGACCGTTGGGAGGCGCTGGCCGCGCTCGCCGAGCTCGTCGACGACGAGGTGGCCCAACGTCCGCATCTGGATCTTCGGGGACTCCTCACCGAGTTGCGGCAGCGCGCCGACGCCCGCCACCCACCTGTGGTGCAGGGCGTCACCCTGGCCTCGCTGCACGCCGCCAAGGGCCTTGAGTGGGACGCGGTGTATCTGGTCGGGCTGGCCGACGGCACCCTGCCGATCAGCCACGCGCTCGCGCACGGCCCCGACAGCGAGCCCGTGGAGGAGGAGCGTCGCCTCCTCCATGTCGGAATCACCAGGGCGCGTGTGCATTTGACGCTGAGCTGGGCGCTGGCCCGCAACCCGGGCGGTCGGCAGGGGCGGCGGCCGTCCCGGTTCCTCAACGGCATCGCGCCGCAGTCCCAGCGGGATGACGGGCCCAGCAAGCCGCGGAAGCCTCGTGGACCGGCGCCGCGCTGCCGGGTGTGCAACGCGCCGCTGACCACACCGCCGGCGATCATGTTGCGCCGGTGCGAAAGCTGCCCTTCGGACATCGACGAGGAACTGCTGGCCGAGCTGAAGGATTGGCGGCTGCGGGTCTCCAAGGAGATGAGTGTGCCCGCGTACGTCGTGTTCACCGACAACACCCTGATCGCGATCGCGGAATCGCTGCCGTCCGACGACGCCGCGTTGGTGGCCATCCCCGGTATCGGCGCCCGCAAGCTCGAGCAGTACGGGCCGGACATCCTCGCACTGGTCAAAGGCCGCCAAAAAGCGTAAAGATCGCGCCAAAAGAGCTGGTCAAAAATGTGTTGTGCGATTTTGCTGCTAACCTCTAGCCTCAGAACACGCAGACCACGGCCTTGTGCGAGAGGAGGGTGCCCATCATGAACAGCAACGTTTTCACGGTTGCCGGCGTAGCTGCCGCCATGTCGCGGACCCTCCCTGCCCAGTTCTGGGCACGTCCCGCTCATCCCATCACCGCCGCAGCCGTCGCCGCCGCGCCGCGTAAGCGCCGCGCCGCCGCCGGTGCGATTGCGTCCGTGGGGGGCCACCTCTAGGTAAGCCCCCAACCGCCAACCAGGCCACGGACCCGCAATCACGGATCCGTGGCCTTCGTCGTTTCTGGTCGCAGATCCCCGAGAAGTTCACAGCACAGACAGCACCAACGACCAGGAAGCAGAGGAGCGACATGTCTTCGCCGACATGCGAGAAGACGAAGTTAACGGTGCCGTGTCATGTCGAGGACCCCGATCTGTGGTTCGCCGAGGATCCCCAGGATCTGGAACGGGCCAAGGGGCTGTGTGCGGACTGCCCGATCCGGCGCGAATGCCTCAACGCTGCGCTGCAGCGTCAGGAGCCGTGGGGCGTCTGGGGTGGTGAGATCCTCGACCGGGGTGCGGTCATCGCGCGCAAGCGGCCCCGCGGACGGCCCCGAAAGGACGCCAAAGAAACTGTGGCCGCGTGAGATTCAGTCGGCCCCGGCGCTCACACCGCGTCGGGGTCGGCGAATCCGGGCACCTTCTCCATGGCGATACGCCGGGTGTCGACGTGCGCGTCGAGCTGGCAGGAGATCGCGACGATGGATGCGATCACCCGCATCGGGATCGCCAGCTTCGGCGGGATGTCCATCTGCCGGGCCGTTTTGATCTGGCCGGCAGCTTTGTCCAGCTCCAGGGCGGTCATCTTCTGCAACCACCGCCGGGTGTAGTGGAACACCGGCACCTCCAGCGGTTCGACGTATTGCTTGAGCATGTCGTCGATCTCGCGGGTGGAGACCCGCTGACCCTTCTGGATGAAGCCGGCCTTCTCCATGGTGGGCAGCAACATGTCGTAGTTCTTGTCCACCGCGTAGCGCAGGATCTGGCCGAGCTCGACGGGCCAGCCGCCGGGCATCGGGGCGACGGCGCCGAAGTCGATGACGCCCATCTTGTCGTCGGGCAGCAGCATGAAGTTCCCGGGGTGGGCGTCGCCGTGCACCATCCCGAGCCGCGTCGGTGCGTCGTCGCAGAACTCGAACAGCCGGGTGGCCATCAGGTCGCGCTGCTCCTGAGTTCCCTCCCGGATGATCTGCGACAGCGGGATGCCCTCGATCCACTCCTGAATGACGACTTTGGGCGCGCTGGCGACCACGTGCGGCACGACGAAATGCAGGTCGCCCTCGTAGGCCTTCGCGAACGCGCGCTGGTTGTCGGCCTCCAGTCGGTAGTCGAGCTCCATCTCGGTACGTTCGATCAGCTCGTCGACCACCCCCTGCACGTCGGCGCCGGGGGAAAGCTGCTTGAGCACACTGACCATGCGCTGCATGGTCTTGAGGTCGGCGCGCAACGCCTCGTCGGCGCCGGGGTACTGAATCTTGACCGCGACCTCGCGGCCGTCGGACCAGACGGCCTTGTGCACCTGGCCGATGCTGGCCGATGCCACCGACTTGTCATCGAAGGACTGGAAGCGTTCCCGCCACTTGGTGCCCAGCTGCTGGTCGAGAACCCGGTGCACCTTGGCGGCCGGCAGTGGTGGCGCCTCGCGCTGCAGCTTGGTCAGTGCCTCCCGGTAGGGCTTGCCGTACTGCTCGGGAATGGCGGCTTCCATCACCGACAGGGCCTGGCCGACCTTCATCGCGCCACCCTTGAGCTCGCCGAGCACGGTGAACAGTTGCTGCGCCGCCTTGTCCATCAGCTCGGCGTTGACCTCGTCTTTCGACTTGCCGGTCAACCGCTTGCCGATGCCGAGCGCGGCACGTCCTGCCATACCGACGGGCAGCGACGCCAACTTCGCGTTGCGCGCCGCGCGCCCGCGCTTGATCTCACTCACCGGTCCATCATCCATGACGGCGCTGAACTTCGACCAACGACTTGGCAACGCGCGATGTCAGCATGCGCAGTCCGGATGCCGCGACCAGCGACGCGCAGTCACCGATCCACTGGTCACCTCGAACTCCAGTGTGGTGTCCAGGGTCGCGGGGCTGTCGGCGCGCTCACCGCGCACCGCGCGGATGACGTGGTCGATCTCGTGGAGCGCAAGCGCGGCGGTGGCCAGCAACGTGGCCCGGTCCGCGCTGCCGACTGTGCGGCACAGCTGCGCGGCGACGGCGGGCCAGGCGGCGTCACGGTCACTGCGGTGCAGGTCCGCGCAGCGCAGGCAGCTGGTGGCGCCGGGAATCACCAGCGGCCCGATCAGCCCGGTGCCGTCGCGCACCCGCACCGGCAGGTGCGCCACACCCCCGTCGTGCAGTTCACGCACGACCCGCGGATCGGCGACCAGGTAGTCGGCCAGCACCACCAGATCGACCTGCGTGGTCGAGGCGTGGGTCCGGCTGCTGAGGCTGACCCGCACATTCGAGCAGCGAAGCGATGCGGTGAGCAGATCGGTCAACGGGCCGTCGCCGTGCACCCGCACCGAGGCCGCGCGGGCGTCGGCCGGGGCAGCGGTGACGACGCCGCGGTCGACGAGATGGCTGAGAAGACCCGCGACGACGGTTTCGGCCACGCCTCGACCGGCGGCCAGCCTCTGCAGCTCCGGCGCGGTCGCCGCACCCTGCAGCGCCCGCAGCAATTCGGCCAGGACCGCGGCGGACAGCCCGGTGGGCGGGTGCACGATGACCGCGCGCCGCGGATCCCACCCGACCTGCACGGTGCCGTCTGGACGGGACAGCACCGGGGTGGCGGTGCTCAGCGCGTACCGCGTCATGCATTGACAGTGTCATGGCGCGACGTCGGCGGGCGCAGTTATCCACAGGGCCGGCCTCACCCGCGAGGTCGCCCTGGCCCAGCCGGCGAGAACGCATGGGCTACGGATCACCCACCTCGTCGGAGGGGCACACCAGCCCCAAGAGCCACAACTATCCGCGTTTTTCAGGGGTCTACTCGGACTTTCCCTGCAGAGCGTGGAAATTTGTGACGGTTGTGACTTCGACCAGGGGCGGACGGGTAGAGGGTGTCAGGCCTTCGGGTCGTCGCGCCCCTCGTCACGTCCGCCGTCGCCGGTTTCTTCGCGGGGACCCTCGTCCTGTCCCCCGGAAAGCGCCTCGCCGAAAGCCTGCTCGATCGCGCTGTCGATGTCACTGGTGTCCCCGCCGATCATCCGGTCGATGAAGGCGGCCGGCTCGTCGAGGTCCGCGGCACTGGGCAGCAGGTCGGGGTGCTGCCACACACTGTCGCGGGCGTCGGCGCCGACGGCCTCGGTGAGCCTGCGCCACAGGTCGGCGGCCTCGCGCATCTTGCGGGGACGCAGTTCCAGGCCCACCAGGGTGGCGAACGTCTGCTCGGCCGGCCCTCCGGTCGCACGCCGGCGGCGCAGCATCTCAGACAGCGCCAACGTCCCGGGGATGCGGTCTCCGAGCGCATCGGACACCACGGTCTGCACCCAACCCTCGATCAGCGCGAGGGTGGTCTCCAGCCGTTCCAGCGCCGCGGTCTGCTCCGGGGTGGCCTTCGGCTCGAAGATGCCCTGGTTGAGCAGCTGCTCCATTTCGGACGGATCGGTCAGCGACGCCGGGTTGAAACCGCGCGCGAACTCCTCGATCCCGGACATGTCGATCTTGGTGCCCTTGGCGAACGCCTCCACGGCGTTGAGCAGCTGGGTGGACAGCCACGGCACATGGCTGAACAGCCGGTGGTGGGCCGCCTCCCGCGCGGCCAGGAACGTGACGATCTCGCTGCGCGGCTGCTCCAGTCCCTCGGCCAGCGACTCCACCGCCTCGGGCATCAGCGCGGCGACTCCCTTGGGGCCCAACGGAAGACCGATGTCGGTGGAGGTCAGCACCTCCTTCGACAGCGTGCCCAGCGCCTGACCGAGCTGTGAGCCGAACGCCATCCCGCCCATCTGCGACATCATCGACAGCAGCGGCCCGGCCATCGCCTTGGCCTCCTCGGGCAGGGCCTGCGCCCACACCGTCGAGATCTGCTCGGCCACCGGATCGCACAACCGCTTCCAGGTCTCCATGGTGTTGTCGATCCAGTCGGTCGGTGTCCACGCCGCCGTGCGGACGGTGCCCGCGGGCAGCGGGGTGACACCGTCGAGCCAGGTCTCGGCGAGCCGCACCGCGTCGGTGATCGCGGACGCGGTCTGTTCCGGCACGGGCGCGACGAAACCGATCGAGCTGGACGCCAGCTGGCGGGCCAGGTCGTAGTTGACCGGGCCGGCGGACTTGCCGCCCGCCATCGACGTGCCTGCCCCGCTGAACATCTCGCCGAGTTTGGAGAAGATCTGGCCCAGCTGCGACATGTCGAACTCGCCGCCGGGGAAGGCGCCGCCGAACGGGTCCCCACCCGAGTTGGGGTCCTTCTTGGGTTTGTCGCGGTCGGGGTCGTCCCCGGCGGAGAAGCCGAAAGGCAGGTCAGCCATGCCCTCAACGGTACTCACCCGGGACGCAGCGTGCGGGTGGCCGGGTCACGCTGAGAGTGAACCGGGGTGGTCTTCGCGGCCGGCCGCGGTCGCCGACCTTTACTGTGGGCGGCGTGAACAGGCGGATTTCCACGCTGGTCGTCGCGCTGGTGCCCATCCTGATCTTCGGGGTGTTGCTGACCGTGGTGACCGTGCCCTACGTCGCGCTCGGCCCGGGGCCGACCTTCGACACGCTCGGGGAGGTCGACGGCAAGGAGGTCGTCGCGATCGAGGGCGCCGACGTTCACAAGACCTCCGGGCACCTGAACATGACCACGGTGGCCCAGCGGGACGGTCTGACGCTCGGTCAGGCGCTGATCTTCTGGGCCTCGGGCCGCGATCAACTCGTCCCGCGCGAGCTGGTGTATCCGCCGGACAAGACCAGGGAAGAGATCGACGAGGCGAACACCAAGGACTTCCGCCAGTCCGAGGACAGCGCCGAGTACGCCGCGTTGCAGTACCTGAAGTACCCGATGGCCGTCACCGTGGAGAGCATCGACGAGGACGGCCCTTCGAAGGGCAAGCTGCAGGCCGGTGACGCCATCGACGGGGTCAACAACATCCCGGTGGCGACGCTGGAGCAGTTCCAGGGGCTGCTCAAGGACACCAAGCCGGGGGACACCATTGTCGTCGACTATCGCCGCAAGAACGCGCCGATGGGCAGCACCGAGATCACGCTGGGTTCCCACCCCGAACGCGCCCAGGGCTTCCTCGGGGTCAACGTGCTCGACGCGCCCTGGGCGCCGTTCGCCATCGACTTCAATCTCGCCAACATCGGCGGACCGTCAGCAGGGCTGATGTTCAGCCTGGCCGTGGTAGACAAGCTGACCACCGGCGACGTCAACGGCGGCAAGTTCGTCGCGGGCACCGGCACCATCAGCGGTGACGGCAAGGTCGGCTCCATCGGCGGCATCACCCACAAGATCGCCGCCGCCCGGGATGCCGGCGCCACCGCGTTCCTGGTGCCCGCCGACAACTGCGCCGAAGCCAAGACCGCCGACGCCGACGGCATCGAGCTGCTCAAGGTGGACACTCTGGAGCATGCGATCGACGGTATGCGCACGCTTTCCGCTGGTGGTGAACCCCCCCGCTGCTGAATCACGGGCACAGGGCCGGTGCGTAGAGTGATGTCTAAGTTGTCACACCTGAAGATCTGCTGGGAATTTCCGAGAGTGGAGTAACGAGTGGGGATGCGGCCCGCGGCGAAAATGCCGAGTCTGACCCGACGAAGCCGGGTTCTGATCGCCATCGCGATGGTCGTGGTGGTGTTGTTGCTGCTGGGCCCGCGGCTCATCGACACCTATGTCGACTGGTTGTGGTTCGGCGAGCTCGGTTATCGGTCGGTGTTCACCACCCAGATCGTGACCAGGCTGGTCATCTTCCTGGCCGTCGCGTTGGTCATCGGCGGTGTCGTGTTCGCGGCGCTGGCGCTGGCCTACCGCACCCGGCCGGTGTTCGTGCCGACCGCCGGCCCCAACGACCCGGTCGCCCGCTACCGCACCGCGGTGATGGCGCGGCTGCGTCTGGTCGGGGTTGGCGTGCCGGTCGTGATCGGCCTGCTCGCCGGCCTGATCGCTCAGAACTACTGGCAGCAGGTGCAGCTGTTCCTGCACGGCGGCAGCTTCGGCGTCGCCGACCCGCAGTTCGGCATCGACCTCGGCTTCTACGCGTTCGATCTTCCGTTCTATCGGCTGGTGCTGACCTACCTGTTCGCTGCGACGTTCCTGGCGTTCATCGCGAACCTGTTGGGCCACTACCTGTTCGGCGGTATCCGGCTGGCCGGCCGCAGCGGCGCCCTGAGCCGAGCGGCCCGTATCCAACTGATCACGCTGGTCGGCATCCTGATGCTGCTCAAGGCGGTCGCCTACTGGTTCGACCGGTATGAACTGCTCAGCCACACCCGCGGAGGCAAACCGTTCACCGGCGCCGGCTACACCGATATCAACGCGGTGCTGCCGGCCAAGCTGATCCTGATGGCGATCGCGGTGATCTGCGCGGCCGCGGTGTTCTCCGCGATCGTGCTGCGCGACCTGCGCATCCCGGCGATCGGTGTGGTGCTGCTGCTGTTGTCGTCGCTGATCGTCGGCGCGGGCTGGCCGTTGGTCGTCGAGCAGATCAGCGTGCGTCCCAACGCCGCGCAGAAGGAAAGTGAATACATCAGCCGCAGCATCGCGGCGACCAGACAGGCGTACGGTCTGACCGACGAAGCGGTGGAATACCGCGACTATCCGGGCAACGCCGCCGCCACCGCGCAGCAGGTGGCCGCCGACCGGGCCACCACGTCGAACATCCGGGTGCTCGACCCGAACATCGTCAGCCCGGCGTTCACCCAGTTCCAGCAGGGCAAGAACTTCTACTACTTCCCCGACCAGCTGAACATGGACCGTTACCGCGACGAGGGTGGCAACCTGCGCGACTACGTGGTCGCCGCGCGCGAGCTGAACCCCGACCGCCTGATCGACAACCAGCGCGACTGGATCAACCGGCACACCGTGTACACCCACGGCAACGGGTTCATCGCCTCACCGGCCAACACGGTGCGCGGAATCGCCAACGACCCCAACCAGAACGGCGGCTACCCGGAGTTCCTGGCCAGCGTCGTGGGTCCCAACGGCGAGGTGGTCTCACCCGGCCCGGCCCCGCTGGCCCAGCCGCGTATCTACTTCGGCCCGGTGATCGCCAACACCGCCGCCGATTATGCGATCGTCGGCGAGAACGGCGCCCCGCGCGAGTACGACTACGAGACCAACACCGCCACCCGCAACTACACCTACGCCGGCAGCGGCGGTGTCCCGATCGGCAACTGGCTGACCCGCAGCGTGTTCGCCGCGAAGTACGCCGAACGCAACTTCCTGTTCTCCAACGTGATCAACGAGAACAGCAAGATCCTGTTCAACCGCGATCCGGCCATGCGGGTGGAGGCGGTGGCGCCGTGGCTGACCACCGACACCGCCATCTATCCGGCGATCGTCAACGAGCGCATCGTGTGGATTGTCGACGGCTACACCACGCTGGACAACTACCCGTACTCGGAGCTGATGTCGCTGTCCTCGGCGACCACCGACTCCAACGAGGTGGCGCTGAACCGGCTGCAACCCGACAAGCAGGTGTCCTACATCCGTAACTCGGTGAAGGCCACCGTCGACGCCTACGACGGCACCGTGACCCTGTACGCCCAGGATGAGCAGGACCCGGTGCTGCAGGCGTGGATGAAGGTGTTCCCGGACACCGTCCAACCCAAGAGCGCGATCTCCCCGGAGCTGCAGGAGCACCTGCGCTATCCCGAGGACCTGTTCAAGGTGCAGCGCGCGCTGCTGGCCAAGTACCACGTGGACGACCCGGTGACGTTCTTCTCGACGTCGGACTTCTGGGACGTCCCGCTGGACCCGAACCCGACCGCCAGCAGCTACCAGCCGCCGTACTACATCGTTGCCAAAGACCTTGCGCAGAACAGCAATTCGGCGTCCTTCCAGCTGACCAGTGCAATGAACCGGTTCCGTCGCGACTTCCTCGCGGCCTACATCAGCGCCAGCTCGGATCCCGAGACGTACGGCAGGCTCACGGTGCTGACGATTCCCGGGCAGGTCAACGGTCCGAAGCTGGCGTTCAACGCGATCAGCACCGACACCGCGGTCAGCCAGGACCTCGGTGTCATCGGCCGCGACAACCAGAACCGGATCCGGTGGGGCAACCTGCTCACGCTGCCGATCGGGCAAGGCGGGTTGCTCTATGTCGCACCGGTGTACGCGTCGCCGGGATCCACGGACGCCGCGTCGTCGTACCCGCGTCTGATCCGCGTCGCGATGATGTACAACGACCAGATCGGTTACGGACCGACGGTGCGTGACGCGCTGACCGACCTGTTCGGCCCCGGCGCGGACGCCACCGCGACCGGGCCGGCGGCGACCGAACCGCCCGCCGGGCAGGCACCCGAGAGGCCGCAGGCCAACAACAATCAGCAGCCGCCCGCGGCGCAGCCGAACCGTCCAGGTCAGGCGCCGGCGCCGCAACAGCCGGAGGTGCCGGCGGCGGTGCCGCCGAGCGGTCCGACCCAGCTGTCCGCGGCGAAAGCCACTGCGCTGCAGAATGTCAACGCGGCGCTGGACGCGCTGCGGGAAGCTCAGCGCAGCGGTGACTTCGCGCAGTTCGGCGAGGCGCTGGAACGCCTCGACGACGCGGTGAGCGAATACCAGTCGGCCAACTGACCATCGACGCCGGTGCGCTATCGGTTGCTCGGGCCACTGCAGGTGGTCCACGGGGGGAGCCCGATCGATGTCGGTCCGCGCAAGCAGCGGGCGGTGCTTGCCGCCCTGCTGCTGGCGCAGGGTCGGGTGGTGTCCACCGACCGGCTCGCTCACGCGGTATGGGGAGATGACCTTCCGGCCAGCGTGACGGCCAGCCTGCAGGTGTACATCTCGAATCTGCGCCGGGCGCTGCGCGATTCGCAGATGGCGTCGCCCATCGTGCGTCAGCCGCCGGGCTATTACCTCGACGTCGGCCCCGACGAGGTCGCCGTCGGGGTGTTGGCCGCGACGTGCGCCCGCGCGAGCGCCGCCATCGAGGGGGAGCGGTGGGAGGAGGCGCTGTCCGAGGCCGATGCCGCGCTGAGCCTGGTGCGGGGCGAGCTGCTCGAAGACATGGCCGACGCCGACTGGGTGCGCGAGGACGCCGCCCGGATCGCCGAGATGCGCACCGAATGCGTGACCTGCAAGGTGACGGCGCTGCTGGCGTTGGGCAAGGTGCCTGCCGCGCTGACCGAGGTGTTGCGGCTGCGCGAACTCGATCCGCTGGCCGACCGGGGCTGCCGGCTGCACATGCTGGCGCTCTACCGCGCCGGGCGCGCACCCGAGGCGCTGGAGGTCTACGCCCGGCATGCGCGGTTGCTGGCCGATGAACTCGGCCTGGACCCCGGCTCCGAGCTCCGGGAACTGCACACCGCGGTGCTGCGACAGGCGCCCGAGCTCACCGGCTGGCCTCGCTCGCCGGAGTGGACGGGCGCGACGACGTTGCCGCAGCCGGAGGTGACGACGGTGTCGGCGGTTGTGGCCGACGCCCCGCCGCACCGCGCCCCGTTGGTTGGGCGTGACCGCGAATTGGCAACGGCGGCGGAGATGTTGGCGCGGGTCACCGCCGGGGCGACTCGCTGGCTGGTGCTGTCGGGTCCACCGGGCATCGGCAAGACGAGGCTCGCCGAGGAGATCGCCGGGCTCGTCGACGCCGACGGCGGCGACGTGGTGTGGGTCAACTGCCCCGACGAGCGTGGTACCCCGCCGTGGTGGCCGATGCGTCACCTGGTCCGGGCGTTGGGGGCCGATGCCGACGAGGTGCTCGAGATCCCGCCGCATGCCGACCCCGACACCGCGAGATTCCTCGTCTACGAACGCATTCAGCGGCTGCTCGAATCCGCGCCGCGACTGCTGGCCGTCGTCGTCGATGACGTGCAGTGGTCCGACACCACCTCGGCGGCCTGTCTGGCCTACATCGCAGGGGCCCTGCGCGACCACCCCATCCTGGTGATCGTCACGGTGCGCGACGGTGAGCACACGCCGGAGGTCGCGCGATTGCTCAGCACCGTCGCACGGGGCAAGGACAATCGGCTCATCGAGGTGCCGGCGCTGTCGTCGGAGGACGTCGCCACGCTGGCCAACGAGGTCGCCGAGGAGGCCGTCACCGCCGCCGAGGCCGCTGAACTCGCCGACCGCACCGGCGGCAACCCGTTCTTCGTCTCCGAGTATGCGCGCCTGCCCCGAGAAGAGCGCGCGGGCAGCGAGATTCCGCACGCCGTGCGCTCGGTGCTGGACCGCCGGCTGGCCGCGCTGGATCCGGCGGTGATGCAGGTGCTGCGCACCGCCGCGGTCATCGCCGACGTCCTCGACTCCGTCACCGTCCCGCTACTGGCACAGGCCACGGCGCTGGATCTGGACACCCTCGCCGACTATCTCGACGAGGCCGCCGACGAACGGATCATCGTCACCTCCCACACCGGTGACGGATACGTGTTCGCCCACGGCCTGCTGCGCGAGCAATTGCTGACCGGGATGCCGGCGCTGCGTCGACAGCGGCTGCACGCCAAGGTCGCCGACGTGCTCGCCGACAGCGCGCTGCCGGATGCGCCGACCTGGCGCGCGCAGCACCTGGTGGCGGCGCAACCGCTGGCGGAGCCCGCGACGGTGGTGCAGGCCTGCCGAGTGGCGGCCGAACACGCCACTGCGCAGTGGAGCTCGGATATCGCCGCCCGATGGTGGCAGGCGGCACTGGACGCCTACGACCGTCTTCCGGTGTCCGAACGCGACGATGCGCAGCGGGACGGGCTGACCGTCGAACTGCTGGAGGCGCATTCGCGGGCCGGTCGCGGCCAGTTGGTGCTCGACAGCGTGCAGCGTTACCTCGGGGAGGCGTTGCGCACCGGTCGGGCCGCGAGTGCCGGGCGCGTGGCGAGCGCGCTGTTGCGGGCCAGCGGCGGATGGCCTTGGCTGGCACCGGGAAACGACCCCGGAGAGCTGCTGACCTTGCTGGCGCGGGCGGCGACGCTGTCGGAGGGCGATCCGGCCTCGGCGGCGCGGGTGCTCTCAGCGCTGGCCGTGGGGCACTGCTACCACCCCGACGCGACGGTCGCGCCCGAACTGCTCGACCGGGCTGAGCGACTGGCCGAAGCCACCGGCGATCCGGATGTCATCGCCGACGTCCTGACCGGCCGGCTGATCACCTTCTCCGGGGTGGCGACGCTGAGCACCCAGTCGCTGGAGTGGGCGGAACGTCTGAACTCATTGAGGCACACCAGGTCCCGCGAAGACGCGGTGATCGCGCATTCGGTGGCGACGATGGCGGCGATGAACCTCGGCGACGTCGAGGGCACCCGGCGCCATGTGCAGGCCGGTATCGCCGGTAGTGAGGAGCTGCAGCTGCCGGTACTGCGCGCGCAGTTGCGGTGGATGGAGGCGGTGCTGGCGGTGTGGCAGGGAGACTTCGCCGAAGCCGAACGGCACCATGCGATCGCGGCGCACGTGCACGAGCAGACCGAACTGTACGAGGCGGGCAGCGGACTGCTGGCGCGGGCGACCCTGCTGCGCGAGCGCGGCGGACCCGTCGACCCCAGCTGGACGGACTTGAACGCTCGGCAGGCCGGCGGCCTGGGCATGGTCGGCGTGGTCCGGACCGGGGTGCTGACCTTGCTGACCGGCTCGCAAGCCCGTGCCGAAGCGCTGGCCACCTTGAGGCAGTGGGCGCGGAATACCGACCGGGCCCATATCTGGACGACGCTGGGCCATCATGCGCTGCTGGCACATCTGGCCGCCGACCACGATCTGAGGGAGTTCGCCGAACCTCTTCTGGCCCAGCTGGACCCGTATCGCGACCGGATTGCGGTGATCGGACAGGTCGGGATGGCCGGGCCGGTGGCGCTGGCGACCGCACGCCTGCGCGCGTTGCGCGGCAACAGGGCGGGCGCGCTCGAGGATCTGGCGGTGGCCCGCGGCATCGCCGAGCGCACCGCCGGCGTCCCCGCGCTGCTGCGCTGCCGCCTGCTGGAGTGCGAGCTGACCGACCCGTCGCCCGGGCGGGCGGCGTCCGCCGCGGCGCTGGCGGCAGAGGCCGCCGAGGTCGGTATGGCGGCGGTGGCGGCCGCGGCGTCGCGGCTGGGCTGAACGCCCCCGGTTTGTCGCGAAAGCGCCTTCACGGTAGTTCCCGCGCCGGATCCGCGACCGTGGTGGCGCTTTCGCGAGCGCGCGGCTGCCGCGGCCATTGCCCTCAGGCAGGCCGGAGAGGACGATGGGTTGGTCCGGCGGCGCCGCTGGGACGCTGCCAACGACGACGGAGGCAGACATGTATGCGCGTAGTTCAACAGTCCACGCGCGGTCCTCGGCAATCGACGCCGGGATCACCTATATCCACGACACGGTGTGGCCCG
The DNA here is from genome assembly GCF_054786995.1 of Mycobacterium sp. ZZG. Classification (NCBI taxonomy): domain Bacteria; kingdom Bacillati; phylum Actinomycetota; class Actinomycetes; order Mycobacteriales; family Mycobacteriaceae; genus Mycobacterium; species Mycobacterium sp. ZZG. The sequence continues at coordinate 23,875 of NZ_JBTBFV010000024.1, read as the reverse complement.
CGCTGACCGAACTCGACGGCTACGTCGGTCTGTCGCTGCTGGTGGACCGCCAGTCGGGCCGCTGCATCGTGACCACGGCGTGGGAATCGGAGACGGCGATGCACGCCAGCCGGCGCGTTGCCGACGAGTACCGCAACCGCGCCGCCGAGATCCTCGGTGGCAGCCCCACGGTCGACGAGTGGGAGATCGCCGCGCTGCACCGCGACCACCGCTCGGCACCCGGCGCCTGCGTGCGGGTCACGTGGGCCCGCGTCGCTCCCGAAGGCGCGGAACGCGCCATCGATGGCTTCCGGCTGGCCACCATCCCGGCGCTGGAGGAAATGGACGGCTTCTGCAGTGCCAGCCTGATGGTCGACCGCGATTCGGGATTCGGTGTCGCGTCGCTGACGTTCGACAGCGCCGAGGCGCTGCGGCACAACCACGCCGCGATCGACGCGCTCGAGAAGGCCGCGGTGGGCGAGGCCGGGGCCGAGGTGCTTGACGCCTGCGACTGCGACCTGGTGCTGGCACATCTGCGGGTGCCGGAGATGGTCTGACAGCGCGCGCGTGAGAACGCGTACAGGCCGCGATTTGCGGCAGTGCGCGCCGTTTGCGACGTCGTAGCGCGGGCGAACTCCCTGGTCGCGCGGTAAATTCCGCTTGGATTTTTCTTGGTGTTCTCGGCCAAGCGGTCGCCAAGGCCGCTCGGTGATGCTTGTCCGCGACACCGAGCATCCGAGAAAGGACTCCGATGACCGTACCGACCGATCTGAGCCGCGACGAGGCGCTGCGCTCCCTGCGCGACCAGGTCGCCACCCATGTGGCGCTGCCCGGCGAGCCGGGCTACGAGCGATGCGTGCCGTGGAACGTGGCCGCACCGGTCACCCCAGCAGCGGTGGTGTTGGCGACCTCGGCCGAGGACGTCGCCGGCACGGTCAGGTTCGCCGCGACGCACGGGTTCACCGTCGCGGTGCAGGCGACCGGCCACGGCGCGGTCGGGGTGGGGCCCGGCACCATTTTGGTGCTGACGGCGGCGATGAAGCACTGCGAGGTCGACGTCCTCAATCGCACGGTGCGGGTGGGCGCGGGGGCGCGCTGGCAGGACGTCATCGATGTCGCGGCCCCGCACGGCCTTGCGCCGCTGTGCGGTTCGGCGCCCGGGGTCGGCGTGGTGGGGTATCTCACCGGCGGTGGGATCGGTCCGCTGGTCCGCACCGCGGGGCTGTCGTCGGATCACGTCCGGGCGTTCGACGTGGTGACCGGTGAGGGACGGCTGTTGCGCGCCACCCCTGACGAGAACGCGGACCTGTTCTGGGGCCTGCGCGGCGGCAAAGCCACCCTCGGCATCGTCACCGCGGTCGAGATGGACCTGCTGCCCATTCCCGAGTTCTACGGTGGTGCAGTGTTTTTCGACGGTGCCGCGACGGCTGAGGTGCTGCACGCCTGGCGCGCGTGGAGTGTCGGACTGCCCGAGACGGTGAACACGTCGATCGCGGTGCAACAGCTGCCGCCGTCGCCGGGCGTGCCCGAACCGCTGGCCGGTCGCATGACGGTCGCGGTGCGGTACACGGCCGTCGGTGATTTCGCCGAAGCGGAGCGGCTGCTGGCGCCGATGCGGGCGGCCGCGACCCCGATCCTGGACAGCGTCGGGGTGCTGCCGTACGCGGCGATCGGGGCCGTGCACGCCGACCCGGTGGACCCGATGCCCATCAACGAGGACCAGGCGCTGCTGTCCGAGTTGCCGGCCGAGGCGATCGACGCGCTGCTGGCAGTCGCGGGGCCCGGCTCGGGCTCCCCGCAGGTGCTCGTCGAGTTGCGGTTGCTCGGGGGAGCGCTGGCCCGTGAGCCGCAGCACCGCAGCGCGTTCTGCCATCGCGACGCGGCGTTCTCGCTCGCGGTGATCGGGGCACCGATGCCGGAGAACGCAGCCGTGGTGGTCGAGCACGCCCGCGCGGTGACGGCAGCTGTGGCGCCGTGGGCCACCGGCGGGCAGATGCCGAACTTCGCGCCGTCCTATGACCTGGCCCGCCCGGCGCGGGTGTACAACCAGGACACGCTGCACTGGCTGGCTGCCCTCGCCGACCGATACGACCCCGCCGGTGTCCTGGCCACCGGCCAGGTGATCCGCACACCCCGGTAGACGCCCCCTCGCCGCGAGCGTGCGTGTCTGCGGCCGCCACACCGGGAGAAAGCCGGACAAAGCGCACGCTCGCGAGGGACCGACAGCGGCGCTGAGCAGGCGATTTGGAGCCGAAGCGGCCGCCCCGGTAACGTAGCGTTCACCATCGCGGGGTGGAGCAGCTCGGTAGCTCGCTGGGCTCATAACCCAGAGGTCGCAGGTTCGAATCCTGTCCCCGCTACTAGGTAAGACGGCCCCCGGAGATCACTCCGGGGGCCGTTTTTGTTTCCGATGAGGCATCGCAGAGCTGGATACTCCGGCTGCGGCGTCGCTCGCCTTGCTAGGCCTCACGCTGTCTGGTCGCGCGCCGCGAGTCGGGGTTCTTCGCTGATCGGCACGGACTCGCAGGTAAGGCTGGTCGTTAAAGGATGCGGCTCAGTTTGAAAGGCAACGAGATGAGCAGCGGTTTGTTGACCCCGCATGCTCCGCTGGGGCCGGTGGTGTCGTCGAGGCCGGCGAACAGATCGTCTTGGCTGTAGTCGGCCTGCCCGGTATGAGCGTTGACGGCGTAGAAGCGGTAGTGCTGGAGGCCGTCAGGGGCGGTCCCGTCGGGGCAGGGCGCCCAGTTCGGCACGACGTGCTTGACGTTCCACAGGCCCGACATCTTGTAGATCGGTGCGCTCCATCCTTGGTCGCTGATGACGGTTCCCGTGCAGTCGGTGGGGTTCGTGCAGGTGCTGGTGATCGTCCACATCGCGGTGACGGTTGGTTGGTTGTAGTACATCTCGTTGCTCTTGGCCAAGTCGCCGTTGGAAACAGCGCGGAAGGTGCCGTTGAGGGCGCCCTTCAGTTCGGGTGAGTCCGCGGCGGCGGTGGCTCCGCCGGCCAGGACCAGCGCCGTGGTGGCTGCTGCCATCGAAACGGTCTTCACCGTGGCTCCTTCATGTTCGCGGGGACGTTGGCGGCGGTTAGTGGGGCAGAAGGTCCGCGAACGAGGCGGGAGCGGGTTTGTCGGCGAAGTCGGTTTGGGTGTACAGGTTCCCGTCGGCGCCGACGTAGCTTCCGGTTCGCGGATTATACTGCGCGACTGCCGCTTTGGGCGTCGAAGGACTCCCGGTGAACGCGTTGGGGGTCGCAGCCGGCGACGCGGGGACCGGGGGAGCAGGTGGCGCGGCGGGCTGCTGTGCTGGGGGCGACGGTGGAGGTAGGGCGGGCGGCGGCGCCGGGGTGCCGGCCGGTGGTGCGAAAATGTTCTCGTCGCGGGAGACTCGCGAGTCGGGTGGGACGCCTTGGGCGATGAGGTTGGGGTCAAAGGGGTAGGGGCCCAGAATGTGGGGGCGGGCGGCCAGTGGTCGGAAGCCCCGCGGGTCGTTGCAAAGCTCTACGGTGGGTGCGCGTTTGCCGGGATGGGCGATGCACGGGTAGTTCCTGGCGCCGCGCACCGTTCCCGGTGAATCCTGCGGGAGTTTGCAGTACAAACCGTCGGGGGTATCGATCTCGGTGAGATCGCCCGGCGAGCGCCACTGGGACGGCGGCAGGAACCCTACTGTACAGGGGTTGGGATCGCCTGCAGTGATGGCGAATTCACCGCCGGTCGGGATGCCGGTGGCGTTGTTGCGGGGCATGGCGGCCTGGATGGTCGACACGAACGGCGGTAGCAGCACGAGAACCTGTTGGAGCGACGGGTTGTAAGTGAGGCCGATCTGCCCGACCGTGGTGAGGTTGGCCAAAAGCACCGGCAGAGTGGGTTTGAGTTGTGTCAGCAGCGCGGAGACCTCGTCGAAGGCACCGGGACCGGCCGCGAGCAGCTGCCGCATCTGTGGGTCGTTGTCGTCGAGCTGGGTGGTGACGCCGGCGAGGCTGCGGGCCCAGGTGCGTAGCGCGTCGGTGGTGGCGGCCTGTCCGTCGAGCAGCGGTGCGGAGTCGTCGATGAGGGTGCGTGTGCGATCGACGACGCTGTTGAGGTCTGCCGAGAGTCGGGAGGTGGAGTCTGCGAGTGAACCGAGGTCGTAGCCGGCACCGTTGAGGCCGCTGAATGTTTCGTCGAGCAGTGTGTTGAGTTTGTCTTTGGGGATGCTCGCCAGTAGCGCACTGGTCTGGTCGAGGACGGAGCCCACCTGTTGCGGGACGGTGGTATTCGCCATCGCGATGGTCGAGCCGTCGCGCAGGTAGGGTCCGTTGTCGGTGCGGGGGACGAGGTCGACGTACTGTTCACCGACGGCGGAGATGCTGTGGACCTCGGCGGTCAGTGCTGCCGGAATCTGTGTGGAGCCGTCAAGCGACAGAACGGCTTTGGCGTGCCGGGGTGGTCCCGGATCGAGAGTTATCTCGCTGACTTTGCCGACGCTGACGCCGCGATAGGTGACGTTGGCGAAACGGTAGAGCCCACCGCTGTTGGGCAACTCGACGGTCACCGTTATCCGACCCACGCCGAGCAGCGTGGGCAGCTGGAGATAGTTCAGCACCATCACCGCGATGCCGACCACCGACGCGAGGGTGAAGATCGCGAGCTGGATACGAACGAATCGGGTCAACATCAGCCGCCCCCATTCGAGGGCGCCGGGGGGACTGGCGGGGCCGTGGGCGCTGGTTGTCCGGATCCGGGGGCGCCGGTGGGCAGTGTCTTGGTCAGCGGTGCGTTGAGCGGGTCGTAGGTGTATTGGAGGTAGTAGGGATCCCCGGGGGCCGGAATGAGGTCGGCGTCGATGTCGGCGAAGCGGGTGCCACGGAAGATGGTGCGCTTGAGGCGGGGGTACGTCAGGTCGACCACAGCGTAGAGGTTGAGGTAGTCACCGCGTACGCCGCGGTCGATGACGTTCTGCGGGAACGGAAAGGTCGGTGCCAGGGCCAGGGCGGCATCGAGTTTGGGCCCGATGTCGGCCAGGGCCTTCAGGGTGGGTTGCAGGTTGCGCAGGTTGGTCACGAGGTCGTCTTGGCTTTGGCTGATCAGCGTCGTGGTCACGTCGCTGAACGCGCCCAGCTTGGTCAGTGCCTCGGTGAGGCGCGGACGTGCCTGCTCGAGGACGTCGAGGGCGGGCGGGATGTCGCGCAGGGCCTCGGTGATGGTGTCGGTTTGGCCGGCGAGGATGCCGGTGAGGCGGTCGAGTGTGCCGATGGTGGCCGCGACGTTGTCGCGTTGGCGATCCATGGCACTGATGAAGGTGTCCAGGCGGGTCAGCGCGTCACGGATCTGGGTTTGGCGGCCGTCGAGGATGGCGTTGGTGTTGTGGATGATGTCGCCGATTTGGGTGAGGCCGCCTGAATTGATCAGCAGAGAAAGGGCCGAGAGGGTCTGTTCGGTCGAGGGGTACGTCGATGCACGACTCAGGCCGATTGTGGTACCGGGGGCCAGTTTTCCGGTCGGGACCTCGCCGGGGGGCGGATCGAGGGCCAGATGCATCGAGCCCAGCAGACTCGTCTGCCCGACGGTCGCGACGGCGTTGGCGGGGATGACCACGCCGGGGTTGATCGTGACCTTGACGTCAGCGTGCCAGTTGTTGACGCGCATCGTCGAGACGCTTCCGACGACAACGTCGTTGACGAGGACGGGCGCGTTGGATTCCAGCGTGCCGACATTGCCGATTTCGACGTGGTAGGTGACGGCGTCGGGTCCACGTCCGGGTGTTCCGGGAAGCGGCAGGGATGTCACCCCACCGAAAGCGCAGCCGGCAACGGTCAGGGCGAAGGTGACCGGTGTCAGCACGCGCACCAGGGGGCCGCGGAGGGTCATCCTCCGGCTCCCGAGGCGACGGGTGTTGCGGCGCCGGGGATTTCGGCAGGCAGCAACGGCGCAGCGGGAGCAGGTGCCGGCGGGGGGAGGGGGGGTGAGGCGGCGGGTAACAGTAATCCGGGGAGCGAGGTGGGGTTCGCCGGGGGATAGGCCGATAAGGTCGGTGGGTGTTCGGGCGCGGTGGGGGTGGGACCGGTACCGCCGGGGGCGAGTTTGGGATCGGTGTAGATCATGTTTTCCGGTGCGTAGGAGGGCGCCAGGAACGGGTTGACCGGGAAGGGCAGCCCGTTGAAGTTCAGCAGGTCCAGGCCGGGGCCGAGGTATTGGGCACACAGTTTCGCGGTCTCGGGGGCAGTGGTGTTCTCCACCGCGCCGATGGCCCCGCAGATGAACTGCACCGGGTTGGAGAAGTTGGTGAAGACGAAGGAGCCGTTGACGGCACCGGAGTCCGGGTTCCAGATGTTGTAGGCGTTGGCGACGGCGTTCGGTGCGACGTGGAGAATGTTCTCAAGATCGGTGCGGTGGTCGACGAGATTCTGGGTGACATTGGCCAGCCGTTGAACTTGTTCGGAGGTTTGGTTGCGGCTGCCGGCGATGAAGCGCTGAACTTCGGTGACGGCCTCGGAGAGGGTGGTGACGGCGGCGTCGAGGTCGGAGCGGCTTTCGTCCAGGACACTGGTCAGTGTCGCGAAACGGTCTTGGAATTGCACGATTTGAGTGTTGCTGTCCCGCAGTGCCGTGACGAAGGTCTGCAGGTTGGCGATGATGTCGACGATGTTGCCGCTGCCTTCGGCGAGTATCCGCGTGACGCCGGAGAGTTGGGTGAGGACCTCGCGGAGTTTAGGGCCGTTGCCCTCCAGTGCGGTGGCGGCGCTGTCGATGAAGCGCGAGATCGACGGTGGAGCGTCGGCGCGGGGGCCCAGATCGGTGGCCAGCCGCATCAGTTGGTCTTTGACTTGGTCCCACTCCACGGGCACTGCGGTGCGGTTGATCGGTATCTGCCCGCCGTCGGGCAGCAGAGGTCCGTCTCCGGGAGCGTAGGGCGGAGTGAGCTCGACATAACGTGCTGCGACGAGGTTCTGCGAGACGATGATCGCCTGGGCGTCGGCCGGAATCGGGACGTCGCGGTCCACGGTCATCGTCATCTTCGTCCGGGTTCCGTCCGGCTCGATGGCGTCGATGCGCCCAACGGTGACACCGGCGACTTGTACGGTGTCACCGGGGTAGATGGCGATCGCTTTGGTGAAGTATGCGGTGAGGGTATGCGCGCCGAAGAAGGTGTGGTGGACGAGCACGGCGGGGCCGCCGACCAAGCCAGCTACGAGCGCGAGTGCGGTGAGGGTGAGCAGTCGTCGTCGGTTCATCGCGGCGAAAGGTCTCCTGGCTGGGGTATTCCGTTGTAGGGGAACGGAATTTCTGCGCGTGGACCGGCGTCGTCGGGGGGTTGTCCCTGGTCGGTGCCGCGCCGGAATCCGAACGCGTAGTCGAGGAAGGGCTGCAACACCTCGGGCAGCGCCAGGTTGGGAATGTAGGCGTTGTAGTACCAGCCGTTGGCGACGGTTTCGCCCTGTGTCACCTGATACTTCGCCAGCCCCGGCAGCGCTTTGGCGATGTTGTCGCGATTCTTCTCCAGCATGGCTGCCACCGAGTTCAGCTTCTCCAGAGTGGGTGCTAGCTGAACTTCGTTGTCGGCGACCAGACCTGAGACTTGTTGAGCCACAGCGGTGGTGTTGGCCAGCAGGTCGACGATGGCTTGACGGCGCTCGGTGAGGGCGCCAACCAGATCGTTGGCATTGAGGATGAGCGCATTGAGCGCTTGGCTGCGGTCTGCCAGCACATCGGTGACTGCGCTGGTGTGGCGCAGCAGCTCGGCGAGGGTTTGGTCGCGGCTGTTGATCGACCGTGACAGCCGCGCGATCGCGTCGAAGGCGGGTCCCAGCTGCGGAGCGATCTGGTCAAGCGTTGCCGAGAGGGTGTCCAGTGACTGGTTGAGGGTCGACGTATAAGTAGCGGCGGTGTTGCTGGTCAGCTCGCCGATGGCGTCTGTCAGCGAGTAGGGAGAACCGGTGCGCGACACCGGAATGACCGAGTTGGGCGACAGCGCCGAGGTGCCGCTGGACTCCAAGGTCATGACGCGTTGGCCCAAGAGAGATCCGGTGCGGATGTGGGCGGTGGTTTCTGAGCCCAGACCGACCTTGCCCCTTACGGTGAACGTGACGAGCGCTGCACCGTCCCGCAGCACGATGTCGGACACCGACCCGACCGTGACTCCGGAGATTTTGACCTCATTGCCTGCAACGAGCCCGCCGGCGTGAGTGAACTGCGCCTGGTAGCGCACGCTGGTGGCCCAGGTGAGCAGACGTTCGGGGTTGAGCCCCACAGCGATCGTCAACACCACCAGCACCACACCGATGAACCCGGCGCGGACGAGCTGCGTTCCAAGGTATTTCAGCATCAGGGCTCCGCGCACCTCCCCGTATCCTGCTTGATCCACGGGAAGACCACGGTGCGGCCCTGCAGGTCACTGGCCCGAAACTGAACCGCGCAGATGTAGTAGTTGATGAAGCTGCCGTATGCCCCCAGACGCACCAGCTTGCGGTAATTGTTGGGCGCCTTCTGAAGCGCTGTGTCGATCAGTTCCTTGTCCGTGTCGAGAAGCGGTGCCAGACGGTTTAGTTCGTCGACGGTTCCCTTCAGCGGCGGCCGGGCATGGGTGAGCAGGTCAGCCACCGAGGCGGTGCCGCGATCCAGCTTTTCGATGGCCGTACCGATCGGGTCGCGGTCGGCGGCCAGGCCGGCGACGAGCGTCTGAAGTTTGTCGATCGTCGCGGAGAACGCAGGACCGTCGTCGGCGAGCGCCTTGGCGACGGTGTTGAGATTGTCGATGAGTCGCTCGACGGCGTCGTGGCGGTCGGCAATGGTTTCTGAGAAGGATGAGGTCTTCGACAGGATGGACTCGAGCGTGCCGCCTTGTCCTTGGAAGATCTGGATCAGCGAGGAAGTCAACGCGTTGACGTCTTGCGGATTCAATCCGCGGATCACCGGCTTGAGCCCACCGAGGAGCAGATCGAGGTCCAGTGCGGGTTCGGTACGCTCCCGCGGGATCTGGGCGCCCGGGGGAAGGATCTGCATCTGTCCGGGGGAGTCGAGAAGCTCCAGATAGCGGTCACCTACGAGGTTGAGATAACGCACCGCCACTTTGGTCGCCGTGGTCAGAACCACGTCGCGGTCGGCGTCGAATTCCACGACGACGGTTTTGTCGGGCTGTAGCGAGATCGACGACACCGCACCCACGCGGATGCCCGACACACGGACCGAATCGCCCTCTTTGAGGCTTGACGAGTCGGTGAACACCGCTGAATAACTGTTGGCTGAACCGCCGCGGTACTCGCTGAAGGCGAGGAACAACGCGGCGGTGAGCAGCGTCATGACGGTGGCAAACGCCGCGAATTTGATCAGCGTCCCTGTCGATCGCGTCATCCGGGTTGCCCGATCTGAGCGGTGTTGCGTGGGGGCCCGTCCAGTGGTCCGAACAGGAATTGCTTGAGCCCGTCGGAATTCAGGATGATGCCCTGGTTCCCGTATTGATTGGGGTTGGCGCCGATGTCGCCGAGGACGAACTTCGGCTTGAATCCGGCCGGCATGTCCGGCAGCCCGATATCGGCACAGTAGGGGCCGCCGGTGGCAGCCACCTTCGGCAGGTTCGACGGGTAGCGGTAGCGGTCGAGTCCGAACGAGAACCCCAGGCTGGCCACCACGCCGGGCACCGGAGACGGCGGGCTCTCAGTGATCGGGATCAAACCCGCCAAACCGCAATGGATTCCCTCGCGGTAGCGATTCGTCAGGTCCGTGGTTGGCACCAACAAATCCAGTACCTCGGTCAGTGGCTGCTGATTGGCCCCCACCACCTCCGAACCGACATCGGCCAAACCCACTGCTGACATGAGCACGGTGTCGAGGTCGCGTTGCCGGTCGACCAGGGTGCGGCCGACTCGCGTCGTCGTCGACACGACCGTCATGAGGTCCGGTGCTGCGTCAGCGTAGGCTCCGACAACTGAGGGCGCTACTGACAATTCGTGTTCAAGCGTCGGCAGGCTCGGTTCCAGGCGTGCGAGCAGGGTGTCGAGGTCCACGAAGGTCTGGCCGATCTGTTCCCCGCGACCAATGAGGGCGGTGGACACTGCGGCCAGCGTCGCGTTGAGCTTTCCCGGCTCGACGGACGACAGCAGCGAGGTCAATCTCTGAAACAGCGTGTTGATTTCGACGGTGACCTGTTGGGCGGCCAAGATCTGCCCCGGCCGCAGTGGTTGCGACGAGGGAGTTTCAGGAAGGATCAGTTGAACGTATTTGGCGCCGAAGACCGTCGTGGAGGCGATGTCGACCTCAACATTGTCCGGAATGGTCGCCAGCTGTCGGGGATCGAGCGCCAGTTGAAGTACTGCGTCGCCGTGAGCGCTCGACTTGATCGACGCGACGCGCCCCACCTCCACCCCGAGCATCTTGACCTTGGCGTCGGGATCCATCACGAGGCCGGCGCGCGGCGAAAGCACCGTCACCGGAACTGTTTCGGTGAACGTGCCCCGAAACAATCCGACACACAACGCGATCACCACGCCCAATGCCAGCACGGAGATGAGCCCGGTCAACGGTCTGACTGCCGAGGCGTGGAGCCGCCCCGGTCTGCGAGACCTCTGGTGCGCGGCCACTGCTCAGCCCGAGCCGACAGGTTGCAGGCACACCGCTGTCGAGCACACAGGGTCAGCTTGAAGTCGCCGCGGTACGGGGTCAATCCGCTTCGCGCAAGTCGACAAGTCCTGAAGACGCCCCTTCGATGTGCGATACAGGGTCGCACCGGGACCACCAGCCGGGATTGATGAGAAAAACTCCTCCATTTGTCTCACCGTGCAAAAAGCGATGAGCCGGACCCAACCATTACTCCGCTGCGGCGAAGCAGGGACCGATGAATCGCGCGACGATGGCGTGCTCGTCGTCGCGGTTCTTGACCGGCCAGTACCACAGCGCGAGCGTGGCACGAAGGAGCCACTGCGCCGCGATCGGGTCGCTCCGACCGATCATCTCTTCGGCGAGTGCCACGACCAGCGGAGATGATGTCAGCCATCCGGTGTCGTGGTGGGGCCGGATAGTGCCCATGATCAGAGGGCCCAGCGGTTCGGCGCGGATATGGTCCAGCGCGACGAGGATGGCCTTCTCGACGCGCTCCGCTCCCTCCAGACCGTCGATTGCCGTCTTCACCCGTTCGACGATGCGCACCGACATCCGGCGCACCACGCCTTCCATGATGACCGACTTGCCACCGACATTGCGATAAATCGTCGCCGGTGAACAGTGCACCTTGGCCGCGAGCGCATCGATGCTGAAAGCCTCGAACCCGTGTCGCGAGATCAGTTCTGCGGCGGCCGTGTGGATTCGTTCGACGGCTTCCGCGCGGCGATCCGTACCGACCAGCCAGTCTTGCCGGACCATGTCACCGGACTCCTTCTGCGAACGATCACACCGATCATTGAATTATCGACGTGAGAACTTCAGGGCAGAAATTCTCACAGTAACGCGAGTTCGGGTAGCTGCCAAGAGAAGCGGGCTAACCCGACTGTCGGACACGGCCTTCTCAACCTGGTCCTCGCGTATTGACGCAGCGGCGTCACACCCCGCAGCCTGACGGCATGTGTGATTGCGCATTGCGACCCCGCCCTGGCGTTCGACGGATGTGACGAAGGTCGACCGGGGGGTCATCCATCCGGAACTGCGCGGCGTTGCGCGCGTGGCGCCGAGAGGCACGATCCCCAACACCGTAGCCCTCAAGATCATGCGTCGATTGACGACTATGCGGAGGCCGCGCGGGGACGGTGTCAGCATCGAGCGACTGGGCACCGCCGCCACCATGCGTCTCTATCAGGGTGCCAATGACGTGCCTGCGCCAGCACTGCTGTGGATGCACGGGGGCGGGTACGTCATGGGCCGCGCCGATCTCGACGACCGGCTCTGCCGATCATTTGCCGACGCGTTGGGCATCACGGTGGCCTCGGTCGACTATCGCCTCGCACCGGAACATCCCTACCCCGCCGCAGTACTCGACTGTCATGCCGCGTGGAGGCGGCTTGCCCATCTTCCCGACGTTGACCCGGCGCGCATTGCGATCGGTGGTCTCAGCGCGGGGGCGGGATTGGCTGCCGCGCTCGCGCTCCGTCTCCGCGACCTCGACGATTACGCTCCGGTACTGCAACTGCTCGCTTATCCGATGCTCGATGACCGTTCCTCTGCCGCGCCGCACCCTCTGGCCTCGCGGTACCGCTTCTGGAATCAGACTTCGAACGAATTCTCCTGGCGCGCCTACCTCGCTGGGGCTGACCCCGCCGAAGCGGTACCCGCCCGTCACGAGGATCTCGCCGGCGTCGCGCCCGCGTGGATCGGAGTCGGATCGTTGGATCTCTTCTACGAAGAATGCGTCGCCTACGCACAGCGATTGCGCGCCGCTGGCGTCACCGCTGCGCTTGAGGTGATTGGCGGAGCGTTTCACGGCTTCGACGCAATTGCCCCCAAAACGTCTGTGGCTCAGTCGTTCTTCGCTCGGCAGTGTCTCGCTCTCGACCACGCCTTCCGCGCTGCCGGCCCGCAGAGCGCAGATTCCGGTGCCCCATCCATATCGTCGAAAGGTCGCGCGTCATGACGCTGACGAACCCAGCACAAGGCGCCACCTCGATGCTCAAACCCTTGACCTCGGCAATCCAACTCAACCTCGCCGCCGCGATCAGACAACGACGCCGCGGCTACAGCGCATGGTGCGGCGCGGTCAACACCGACTACGACCCGCTCGACCCCCACACAGCGGCCCAGCCATTCACGGCCTACGCTGCGCTGCACCGCGGCGGCCGGGTGCACTACAGCCCGCGCCGTCACACCTGGATACTTCACCGCCTCGACGATGTGCGCGCCGCCCTCCGCGACACCGACCAGGTGACCAGCAGCGTCGGCGTCACCAGAGTCCGGATGGCCGCCGATCTCGTCGTCGTCACCGACGGTGAACAGCACAGCCGTCTGCGCAAACAGGTTCAACCGGCCTTCACCAAGAAGGCTCTTGACAGCTGGCGCACCATCATCGACGAGCTCGCTGTCGAACTCGTCGACACAATGATCGCCCAGCCCGGAAGCGATGCGGTAGCCCAACTGGCGATTCCGATGCCCCTGCGCGTGATCGCGGCCATCCTCGGCATCCCCGACACTGACATCAGCGACTTCCGCAGGTGGTCAGAAGACAGCGTGCGCCTGATCGACTTCACACCCACCATCAAAGGTGTCCTCAACACCGGCCGATCCCTTCGTGCCGCCGCCGCTTTGCGCCGCTACTTCCTCGACCACCTCGCCACCGGCGACCTCAAAGGATCGAACACCGTCCTCGGGCGGCTGCTCGAGCACAGCTCCGACGGCAGCCTTACCGACGATCAACTGTTCTACATCGCGATTCTGCTGCTCATTGCCGGCAACGAGACCACCACCAATCTGATCGGCGGCCTCATCGACACACTGGCGCGAGAGCCCGATCAGTACAGCAGGATTCGCGCTCAACCTGAGCTCATTCCCATGGCCATCGAGGAGCAGCTGCGCTACACCAGCCCCATTCAAAACCTCTACCGCTACACCCGGGCGCCGTATGAGGTGGGGGAGGTAACCATTCCGTCCGGCTCACGAGTGCTGCTGTCGTTTGGAGCCGCCAACCGCGACCCCCTCGTATTCGACGACCCCGACACCTATCGCGTGGATCGCAACCCCCGCATGCACGTGGCGTTCGGCTACGGTGCCCACATGTGCCTCGGCGCTCCACTCGCGCGCATGGAAGCCCACGCCGTGTTGCGCGAGCTTGTCAACCGCGTCAGCCGAATCTCGCCGGCCGGACCCACGTCCTGGTCGACGAACAGTTCACTTCGCGGCCCCACACACCTTCCGGTCATCTTCCACACCGACTGACGAGGTCGCCGGGTACAGGCGGCCCGGGTGAGGATGAGCCAGCGCTGCACATCCCCTCGGGCGGGGCCCCCGTCGCGAAGCTGCCGTCGATTCGGGAACAGATTGGGCGCCGACGTAGCGATGGTTCACATTGACCGGGGCGACACGGGCGCGGTATCCGCCCAGCATTGCCTCCAGGTACCCGTTGGTGTCGAAGCCGGCTGTCATCTCAGTCATGTGAACCGTTGCTCTCGATTGGTGCGGCGCTGTCGGCGAAGCCCATCGGGGTTGCTTGGTGTGCACCGGCGCTGCGCCCTCGGGCGACCAGGTCGATGACTGTGCTCAGGCGGCGGCGTATGTCCGCGTAGGTCCTGGGTCCCTGCACCAGGCCGAGAATCTCTGAGGTCCAGACATCGGCGAGCACTTCGGCGGTGACGCTCATCGGCACGAAATCGGCGTGCGAACAACGACTTATCTGATGGGCGAACAGCTCAGTGGTCTGGCGGCGCACCGTATCGGCTTCCGCTGCAGCCGCGGCGTGTGAAGCCACGTATGCGTGAGCCAGTGCCTCGGTCACCCGGTCGGACTCCTCCATGCCGTTGATGAGGCGCCATACAACAAGCCTCAACCGCGCGAAGGGGTCTTCGACGCCCTGCAAGTCATCGAGCAGAAATGAGTCGAAGCGCAGCAGCTCCCGCGACAACGCGATGGTCAACAAATGCACTTTCGACGGAAAGTAGTGATAGACCGTGGCGAGCGAGACGTCTGCCACTTCGGCAATGTCGCGCATGTGCACACGGTCGTAACCACCGCGCCCCGCGAGCTCGACCGCGGCGTCCAGAATCCGTGATCGTCGCGTGCGCTGACTGTCGGTGGTCAAGGCATCTTCGGGCAGGGCCACACCTTGACCGTCGCCGGGGGTGGAACTTCCCAGCCAATCGCCGTCATTGTTGGGGCCGCGGAACTCACTAGGCGAAGGCAACGTCGGCACCCTTCGATTGAACCGTCCGGAGCTGCATTGGACACCTGTCTATTTGTTGGGTGCGTACGGTCATCGCTGATCTATCGACTGCTGGCTGTCTGCAAGTTCGAAGGTGGCAGTAATAGCCCTCTAGCTGCAATGAAACAGCACCACGAGCCTCTTTTTGCAAAGTTATCATAGACCCTATTATGCTAGACAAGTGTCCAGTTTATGGCGTCGCAAGTAGTGGTCAGCTTGGCATGGGGATTGGCCGACATCCGGTGACGAAGCCGGTAGGGGCATTCAGTCCGAGGAAAGACAGGAGCACGCCGTGGCTTACGTAATCACGCAGAACTGCTGCAAGGACGCCAGTTGCGTTCCCGTGTGTCCGGTCGACTGCATCCGCCCCACTGGGGGCGCAGCGCTGGCGGGCGCGGAGATGCTGTACATCGATCCAGAGGCATGCATCGACTGCGGGGCGTGCATGGAGGAGTGTCCTGTCGGCGCCATCGACTATGTCGACGACCTGCCGCCCAGCCAGGCGCGTTTCGCCGACATCAATGCGGCCTACTTCGAGCAACATCAGGAAGGGGCTGACGGTCCCTGGGTGGAGCAGCAGCACAGCCCGGTCGCTACGGGAGCGCTTCGCGTAGCGATCGTGGGCGCGGGGCCGGCCGCCTGCTATGCCGCGGCCGACCTCATCGCCGTAGACGGGGTAGAAATTTCGATGTTCGAGCGCTTACCCACACCTTTTGGTCTCATCCGCGCCGGAGTCGCCCCAGATCACCAGGCCACCAAGGCCGTCGTCGGTCTCTTCGATCGAGCCCTAGCATCGACGCGCGCGCAGTGCTATTTCAACGTCGAAGTCGGACAACAGATCAGCCACGATGAGCTGCTCGAACACCACCACGCCGTGATCTACGCTGTTGGCGCTTCCTCGGGCAGGACGTTGGACATACCTGGCGCGGACATGACTGGTAGTCACGCTGCGGCAGATTTCGTCGGCTGGTACAACGGCCACCCCGACCACGCTGACCATCAATTCGACCTCGGATCGTCGCGCGCGGTCATCCTCGGCAACGGCAACGTCGCACTTGACATGGCACGAGTACTGCTCGCTGACCGGCAACAGCTCGCCGCCACCGATATCGCGGACCATGCCCTCAACGCCGTCGCACAGTCCGGTATCGAGGAAGTCGTCATCATCGGCCGGCGCGGCCCACGCGATGCAGCATTCTCCGTCGGCGAGTTTCTCGCTCTCGCGCACCTCGACGGCGTAGACGTCGCTATCGACTGTGCGCCCTCAAGTTTGGATCCCTCAGATGGCGACGACATGATCACCAAAACCAAACTGCAACTCTGCCGCGAATATGCAGAGACACCCAACCATCCCGGTAACAAGACCATCGTCTTCCGTTTCCACTCCACCCCACTCGAAGTCCTGGGCAGTGGCCATGCAGAGGGCGTCCGCGTATCGCGCGACGGCGTCACCGACGACCTCGCTGCTGGTCTGGTGCTCCACTCGATCGGATACTCCGGCAGGCCGATTCCGAACCTGCCGTTCGACGCCGCGACAGCGACCGTGCCCAATGATGGCGGCCGCGTCGTGGACGATGCCGGCGCTCCGTTGCCGGGCGTCTACGTCACGGGATGGATCAAGCGCGGACCACGCGGAGTCATCGGCTCAAACCGGATGTGCGCCGCCGAAACCGTCGCGGCGCTTCTCGCCGACTTCAACGCCGGTGTGTTACCGGATACCCCCCGCCCAGAACGTACCGCCCTCGACAGCTTGATGGCGGAGCGCGGAGCAGAACCCGTTGACTGGCAAGGATGGAAGCGGATCGACCGGGCTGAACGTGTTCGCGGCGAACGGTATACGCGACCGCGGAACAAATTCCTAGCCGTCAAAGAGATGACTGACGCTGCCGCCGAGCGCATGTAGAACACCGGCGGCGAACTCCATGCACGGGACGCCCGCGGTGCGTTCGCGCCGAATCCTTGTTCATATCGGAAGCGGTGCTTGATACCGTCGGCTTCGGCCTCGTCGTATCCGCCACGGTTCACCGGTTGAACGGCTTTGGCAGGGAAGTAGTCATCGCCGATCTTGAAACCCTCGCTAACACAGCCGCAGCAGCTGCACTTCCTGCCCATATGGCGTTCGTGCGGGGACGGGGGAGCAGTTGGCGGCGGCGCGGGGTTCCGGCCGCACGACTGGACTGGTGTGCGCCCACCGTCAATTCACTTGATGGTGTAGCCGCCGTCGATGAGCAGGTCGGCACCGGTGATCATGCCCGCCGCGTCTGAGGCGAGATACACTGCGGCCGCCGCGATCTCGTCGGGGTAGGCGAAGCGGCCCATCGGGATGAGCTTCTTCAGTTCGTCGCCGCGCGGTCCGTCCCCGGCCTTGCGGCCGAGTTCGGTGAGCACCACTGTCGGTGAGATCGTGTTGACGCGGACGCCGCGGGGACCCCACTCGGCCGCCAGCACCTTCGAGGCCCCGACCACACCGAATTTCGACGCGCAGTAGGCGACGTGCTGATCAAGGGCGACCGTTGCCGCCTGTGACGCCGTGTTCACGATCGCGCCGCGGCCCGCCGCGAGCATGTGCCTGCCCGCGGCCTGACACATCAGGAAGGTGCCCTTGAGGTTGATGTCGATGGTCTTGTCCCAGGCGTCGAGCGGCAGATCTTCGGCGGGGGCGAGCATGACGACCCCGGCGCTGTTGACCAGAATGTCGATGCGGCCGAAAGCGTCGACCACGGAATTCACCGTGGCGGTTACGGAGGTGGGATCGGCTACGTCGCAGGCGAATCCGCGACTGTCCGGTCCGGCCTCGGCGGCCCGTGCCGCGGCGGCCGCGCCGTCGAGGTCGACGACGGCTATCCGGGCGCCCTTCGCCGCGAATGCGGCGACGATCGCCGCGCCGATGCCTGAGCCGCCGCCGGTCACCACCGCAACCTTGTCGCTCAATGGAAAGTCCAGGTCCACAACCGGTTCGGTGTTGGGTGTCATGTGTCGTCCTTGTCCTCGTCGAATGATCGGCAGGGGTATCGTGGACGTCACCGCGATCGAGCCGGTCGACGCCTTCGTCGATGCCACCGGCGTGCCGGCCGCCGTCGTCAGCGGAATCAAGGCGGTCGGGCCGGCCGGACACGTGGTGCTCGTCGGCATGGGCGCCGACGAATATGCGCTGCCGGTCAGCCACATCGCGAACCATGAGATCACCGTGACCGGGGTGTTCCGTTACACCGACACTTGGCCCGCCGCAATTCATCTCGTCGTCAGTGGCGCCATCGACCTGGACGGTATGGTGACAGGCCGCTACGACCTCGAGCACGTCGGTGACGCACTCGACAGCGACTCCGATCCGGCCAGCCTCAAATCGATCGTGGTGCCCGCGTGAACGCTGCACATGCCCCGGCATCGGGTACCGTCACGCAGTCGCTGTTGCGCTGCACCGACATTCACAAGAGCTTCGGTGGGGTGCCGGTGCTCAAAGGTATCGAGCTGGAACTGCACCCCGGCACCGTCACCGCGCTGGCCGGTGAGAACGGGGCCGGCAAGTCGACACTGATGAAGATCATCAGCGGGCAGTACACCGCCGATCACGGTGTGGTGCAGGTGGGGGAAACCACCCTGACCCCGGGTAACACCAAGGACGCGGTCCGGCATGGGGTGGCGATCGTGCCGCAGGAATTGGCCTCGATCGAGGACATGACGGTCTATGAGAACCTCTACGTCGGTAGGGAACTCAAGATCGGTCCATTCCTGAATCGGCGAGCGATGATCGACGAGGCCCGTGACGCGCTGGGCGTGTTCGGCCTCGAGATCAACCCGTCGGCGCGGATGGGCAGTCTGCCCGTCGGCCTTCGTCAGATCGTCGAGATCGTCAAGGCTGCCCGCACCGGCGCCCGGGTCGTCATGCTCGACGAACCCACATCGGCGATCTCCGAGCGCGAGGTGGAAGGCCTCTACAAAGTGGTGCGCACCCTGCGTGAGCACGGCGTCGCGATGGTCTACACCACCCACAAGATGGCCGAGATCCGCGCCATCGCCGACCGGGTGGTGGTGCTGCGTGACGGTGGGCTGATCCTCGACAAGGGCATCGATGACATCACCGACGACGAGATCGTCACCGCGATGATCGGCCGGGAACTCGACGCGGTGTTCCCCGACCGGCCGACCCCGGGCACCGAGCCGGTACTGGAGGTGCGCGATCTTCAGGTCGAAGGTGCTACCGGGCCCGTCTCATTCACGGTGAAGGCGGGTGAGATCGTCGGGCTGGCAGGCCTTGTCGGAGCCGGACGAACCGAACTGCTGGAAGCGATCTTCGGTGCCCGCACCAGCACTGCGGGTGTGATCACCGTGCGGGGCAAGGTGGTCAAACGCAATCATCCCGCCGCGGCGATCACCGCCGGTATGGCCATCGTGCCCGAAGACCGCAAGCTCTCCGGTGCCGTGCTGTCGATGAGCGTGCTGGACAACGGGACTTTGCCGCGGTTGTCGTCGTTCTCCCTTGCGGGCTGGTTGCGCGGTAAAGCCCGCACCAAGGCGGTGTCGGATGTGATGTCGTCGGTGGGGCTGCGCAGCCGCGGGCTCGGACAGGAGGTCGGCACGCTGTCCGGCGGCAACCAGCAGAAGGTGGTGCTCGCGCGCTGGCTCACCGGCGATGTGAACGTGCTGCTGCTGGATGAGCCCACTCGAGGAGTCGACGTCGGTGCGCGCAGTGAGATTTACCGTATAGTAACCGAATTCGCTGCCCAGGGGATGGCGGTGCTGATGGCGTCGTCGGATATGCCCGAGATCGTGGGCCTGTCACACCGGGCCTTCGTCATGCGGGGCGGCGCCCTGGTCGGCGAGCTCGACCGTGATGCCCTCGATCATCCCGAAGTGCAGGAATCGGTGTTCCGCCTGGCGACGGCACTGGACGGCGGAACCAAGACCACGACGCAGCAGGAGGCACCATGACGACCGACGTCGACGCAGACCAGCAGCCCCCCGGGCCGTCCAAGGCCCCGACGGTGGCGTCGCCGGTCACCGGCGAGCCGGTGAAACTCTTCTCGCGGCAATGGTTCTCGGGCGTTGCATTGCGCTACTCGATGGTGATCGTGGTGCTGCTGGTGATCGCTTACTTCAGCTACCGCAGCGCGCGTTTCGCGACACCCGAGAATCTCGTGACCATCCTGGTCGCGGCCGCTCCCTTCGCGTTGATCGCACTGGGCCAGACGCTGGTGATCCTCACCGGCGGCATCGACCTGTCGGTGGGCAGCGTGATCGCGGTGTCGGCGATGGCTGGTGCGGCGACGGCCAAGGCGAACCCCGGGCAGGTCTGGATGACGGTCACGGTGGCGATGGCCGTCGGTCTGGCATTTGGCTGCATCAACGGAGTTCTGGTGTCGCGCATCAACGTGCCACCGTTCATCGCGACGCTGGGCACCTTGACGGCCGGCTCCGGCGTGGCCTACGTCATCGGCGGCGGCGCACCGATCAAACGGCCTGCCAGCCGAATTCGGCTCGATCGCGAACACCAAGATCCTGGGCCTGCAGATCCCGGTGCTGCTGATGATCATCGGCATCGTCTCGCTCGCCATCATCATGAAACGCACGTCCTACGGCATGCGGGTGTACGCCGTCGGCGGCAACCGCAACGCCGCCGAACTCGCCGGCATCAACGCCAAGAACGTGCTGTTCAGCGTGTATGCGTTCTCGGGTCTGCTGGCCGGGCTCTCCGGCGTGATGCTGGCTTCGCGCGTCATCTCGGGACCGCCCAACCTCGGACACGGTTACGAACTCGACGCCATCGCCGCCGTGGTGATCGGTGGTGCCAGCCTGATGGGTGGTCGCGGCAGTATCTGGGGCACGACGCTCGGGCTGTTCATGATCATGACGCTGAACAACGGTCTCGACATCCTCGTGGTCCCCGCCTACTGGCAGGACGTCATCAAAGGCGTGTTGATCGTCGCCGCGGTCGCGGTCGACGTGTGGTCATCCAGGAGGCGAACCTGACTACCGAACACTGACCGTCGCAGGGCCTTTCAACCTCGAATCACTGCAATCGAAAAGAGAGAATGACATGAGACTGACCACCAGAATCGCGGCGATCGCCTCGGTGGGCGCCCTCGGCCTCGGCCTGACCGCCTGCGGCGCGGGTGACACGACGGCCAACAATGACACCACCCGCATCGGTGTCTCGGTGTACGACATGAGTTCGTTCATCACCGCGGGCAAGGAAGGCATGGAGGCCTACGCCAAGGACAACAACATCGAACTGATCTGGAACTCGGCCAATCTGGACGTCTCCACCCAGGCCAACCAGGTCGACTCGATGATCAACCAGGGTGTCGACGCGATCATCGTCGTTCCGGTGCAGGCGGATTCGTTGGGCCCGCAGGTGGCCACCGCCAAGGAGAAGGGCATTCCGTTGGTGCCGGTGAACGCGGCGCTGAACAGCCCGGACGTCGCCGGTAACGTGCAGCCCGACGATGTGGCCGCCGGTGAGCAGGAAATGCAGATGATGGCCGATGCGCTCGGTGGTCGCGGCAACATCGTGATCCTGCAGGGACCGCTGGGACAGTCCGGTGAGATCGATCGCACCAAGGGCATCAACAACGTGCTGGCCAACTACCCGGATATCAAGGTGCTGGCCATGGACACCGCGAACTGGAAGCGCGATGAGGCCGTCAACAAGATGAAGAACTGGATCTCCGGCTTCGGCAACCAGATCGACGGTGTGGTCGCCGAGAACGACGACATGGGTCTGGGAGCGCTGCAGGCGCTCAAGGAGTCCGGCCGCACCGGCGTGCCGATCGTGGGTATCGACGGCATCGAGGACGGCCTCAACGCCGTCAAGAGCGGTGAGTTCATCGGGACGTCGCTGCAGAACGGCACCGTCGAACTGGCGGCCGGCCTTGCCGTGGCCAACGCGCTGGCGAAGGGCGAGGAAGTCAACACCGAGCCGGTGTACATCATGCCCGCCATCACCAAGGACAACGTCGACGTCGCGATCCAGCACGTGGTGACCGAGCGGCAGCAGTTCCTCGACGGGTTGTCCGAGCTGATCAAGAAGAACCTGGAGACCGGCGATATCGCCTACGAGGGGATTCCGGGGCAGACGCAGCCCTGATCGCAGCCATCCGCGACGAGGACCGGCCCACCATCGGTGGCCGGTCCTCGTTGTCGTTGGAGGACACCGCGCTCACACGTCGTGTCGATGCCACTCAGTCCGCGTCGGTCACCGCTCGGATCAGGTTGGGCGACATCAATTCGTCGCAGTGTTCAAGGGGAGGCACCGACAGGCCCTCGTCAGCGCCCATCGTCGAACGCGGATACCTGTGTGCCGGTTGACGTCCTCGGATACGCAGATCGCCCCTCCGCCACCCGGGCAACGGGTGGAGGAAGGGCGATCGCCAATACGTCAGGTGCGGGACGGGTGACTCAGACGGCGTACTCGTCGGCGACGGTCAGCGCGGCGTCCAGGATCTGAAGTCCTTCGGCCACTTCGTCGTCGGTGACATTGCACGGCGGCACGGCATGGATGCGGTTGAAGTTCGCGAACGGCAGCATGCCGCCCGACTTGCACGCCGCCAGCACCGCCGCCATCGCCGGGCTGGACCCGCCGTAGGGAGCGAGCGGCTCGCGGGTCGCCTGGTCGGCGACCAGCTCGATCGCCCAGAAGACCCCGAGGCCGCGGACTTCGCCGACCGAGCGGTGCCGGGCGGCGAGATCGCGCAGCCCCGGTCCGAGCACCTGCTCGCCGATGCGGGCAGCGTTGGCCACCATGCCTTCGTCTTCCATCGCGTTGATCGTCGCGACCGCGCAGGCGGTCGCCAGCGGATGGCCGGAGTAGGTCAGGCCACCCGGATAAGCCCGGTCGGCGAAGGTCGAGTAGATCGCATCGTTGATCGCGACGCCGCCGAGCGGGATGTAACCGGAGGTGACGCCCTTGGCGAAGGTGATCAGATCGGGCACGACGTCGAAGTTCTCGATGGCGAACCACGTTCCGGTACGGCCGAAGCCGGCCATCACCTCGTCGGCGATGAACACGATGCCGTAGCGGTCACAGATGTCGCGGACCCCGGCCATGTAGCCGGGCGGGGGCACCATGATGCCCGCGGTGCCCGGAACCGACTCCAGGATGATCGCCGCGATCGTCGACGGTCCTTCCATCTGGATCAACCGGTCGAGATACTCCAGCGCGCGCTGGCTTTCCTGCTCCTCGGTCTCGGCGTGGAACGTCGACCGGTACAGGAACGGGCCGTTGAAGTGCACGATCCCGGCGTTGCCGTGGTCGTTGGGCCAGCGGCGGGGGTCACCGGTGAGGTTGATCGCGGTCTCGGTGCCACCGTGATAGGAGCGGTAGCGCGAGAGCACCTTGTAGCGGCCGGTGTGCAGCCGGGCCATCCGCACCGCGTGCTCGACGGCGTCCGCGCCGCCGTTGGTGAAGAAGATCCGGTTCAGGTCACCCGGGGTGCGCTCGGCGACCAGTCGGGCCGCTTCCGACCGCGCGTCGTTGACGTGCTGAGGGGCGATCGTGCACAGCTTCGCGGCCTGCTCGGCAATGGCGGCAACGACTTTCGGGTGCTGATGGCCGATGTTGGTGTTCACCAGCTGCGACGAGAAGTCCAGCAGCTTGTTGCCGTCGCCGTCCCAGACGTAGGAACCCTGCGCGGCCAGCACCGTCATCGGGTTGATCTGCGCCTGCGCCGACCACGAATGGAACACGTGCTTGCGGTCCAGTTCGTAGGCGCGCTGCCCGCGGGCGATGGCCGCATCGATGTCCTCGCCGGTGGGCAGCGAGGTGAGGTCGGTGGGCTGTTCGGTGATGGTCACAATCGATCCTTTGGCACGAGGGGAGCAGCAAGAGGGGCGTGGAAAGCCGTCGGCGCGAGGGTGCGTGAAGTTGGGTCCGCGGGCGGCGTGTCGGTCGCAGACACGCACGCTCGCGGACTGTGGGGGTGGTCTTAGTTGGTGGGGAATCCGAGGTTGATGCCGCCGTGGCTGGGGTCGAGCCAGCGGGTGGTGATGGCTTTTTGGCGGGTGAAGAATTGGACGCCGTCGGTGCCGTGGGCGTGGCTGTCGCCGAACAGGGAGGCTTTCCAGCCGCCGAAGCTGTAGTAGGCCATGGGAA